>NZ_JACJPW010000003.1 GCF_014696265.1 Aerosakkonema funiforme FACHB-1375
CCTCGGTAGCTTCTGGAGAACGAGTAAGACCAAGCAAAGGCACTGCTTTTGTAAGGCATCGTTCTATGAAGGAAGAATCACCGCACCTTTAGGTCGGTGAGTGTCAAACAGTGGGAATATCGGGCAAATAACGGCAGAATAAATAAGGGAACTTTAAAACTGCGCTGCGCCAGTGTCGAACAGGCAGTAAAAACCTACGGTCTGGTTAAGTCAGTACTGATGGAAGTTCAACTGACAGACAGATCCAAAAAAATTGTCAACGTTCGCGTTCTCGATATCCAAGGAGATGTCGAAACTAACAACTTTCTCAATTTTGTCCAAACAATTAGACCGCAGCGATGAAATAATTGAGTGCGAACATAAAAAACTACAAGCAAAATTGATTAAATGGCAGTCACAACCCAACAATTAATCCAATGGAAACGCCAAGGTCGTTTAATTGTGACCCTAACAGCTTGGGATTATGCGATCGCACAGCTGTTGGATGCTGCTGGCGTTGATGTTATCCTGGTTGGCGATTCTTTGGCAATGGTCGCATTGGGTTACGAAACTACCCTGCCGCTGACGCTGGATGAAACGATCCATCACGCCAAGGCGGTGCGTCGAGGCGTACAGAAAGCTTTAGTAGTTTGCGATCTGCCGTTTTTGAGTTATCAAGAAAGTCCTCAGCAAGCAATGCACTCAGCTGGTAGGATACTGAAAGAATCGGGCGCTCAAGCGGTAAAATTGGAGGGCGGATATCCGACGATCGCGCAAACAGTTTCTTTTTTGGTACAAGCGGGAATTCCGGTACTCGGTCATGTAGGTTTAACGCCGCAATCGGTGCATAAGTTGGGTTATCGTCAGCAAGGGAAGACGCCGGAAGCTGGAGAGAGAATTTTACAAGAAGCGATCGCACTTGAAGAAGCAGGTGCATTTGCGGTAGTCTTGGAGCATATTCCAGCTGAGTTGGCATTGCAAATTACCCAAAAACTCTCAATTCCTACAATTGGAATTGGCGCTGGCCCTCACTGTGACGGTCAGGTTTTAGTTACTGCAGATTTGTTAGGACTTTCTCAAAAACAGCCGCCTTTTGCGAAATCTTATGTTAATTTGCGGGAAATTATTACGCAAGCGGTGGAAAATTTTGGTACGGAAGTCAAAGAGGGGAAATTTCCCGATTTAACTAGCTAAACGGAAAAAACATCACGAATATGTTTAGAAATAAAAATCTATTTCTTCTATGCTGGCGCTCATTTCTCGGTGAATTTCCTGTAACTGCATAAAGCAAAAAAACGCTTCTTCGTCGTTTTGCAGCCAAACGTTACACAACCACAGCTTTTGCAGGCAGAAGGCTATACCGGGACGATCGCCCATTTCGCGTTTAATTTCCAAGACCTGTCGATAGCACTCGATCGCTTGTTGATATTTTCCCAAGCGACGGTAAGTATCGCCTTGTTTGTCTAAAGCATTAGCTTGTTCTTGGCAAGCAGCCATTTCCTTAAATTTCCTGCGCCCTGAGATCGCACTTTGCTAAGTTGCTCGTTCTTTCCTTTTTGGCTAAAAAGTAGCAAAGGAAATGAGTGACCCGGTAAAACCGGAGCAACAATCGCGCGATCGCTTTTCTTGGGGTTATAATAACCTAACCTGACTTGCCGGATAACCGAAAAAAACGTTTACGGGCGCAAATCGATAAAATTAAGAAAAATTACTGGATATGCAAACAGCATGATACCTACAGTTATTGAACAGTCTGGGCGCGGCGAACGCGCTTTTGATATCTACTCCCGACTTCTGCGGGAGCGGATTATCTTCTTAGGGAGACAAATTGACTCAGATCTCGCCAACCTGATCGTTGCTCAGCTGCTCTTTTTAGACTCGGAAGACCCGGAAAAAGATATCTACATATATATCAACTCACCGGGCGGTTCGGTAACGGCAGGTATGGGCATTTATGACACGATCAAACAAGTTCGCCCCGATGTCTGCACCATTTGTACCGGACTGGCAGCTAGTATGGGCGCATTTCTCCTCAGCGCCGGTACGAAAGGCAAACGGATGAGTCTACCCCATTCTCGGATTATGATTCACCAGCCGCTGGGTGGCGCTCAGGGGCAAGCAACGGATATCGAGATTCAGGCAAAGGAAATTTTATACCACAAGCGACGCCTGAATGAAATGCTGGCAGAACACACAGGTCAGCCCCTAAGTCGGATCGAGGAAGATACCGAGCGGGATTTCTTTATGTCAGCTAAAGAAGCGATGGAATACGGTTTGATCGACCAAGTGATCGATCGCACCGCCGCCGGTAGCAAACCTGTAGCTGTCGCCTAATTAGGGGCTAGGGATTAGGGGCTAGGGATTAGGGGCTAGGTAATGAGGGAAGAAGGGAGAGGGAAGAGGGAAAAGATTAATTCTTCCACTCCCCCACTCCCCCGCTCCCCCACTCCCCCTACCTACGGAGTCGCGTTGGGCAGAGATTTGAGGTGATTGTAGAATTGCATTACCTGTTCGGAGCTAAGTTGGGAACGCGATCGCTTTTTGAAGGTTCGCCACAGATAGTCGCGTCCCGCCTCGGTAGTCCAACCGGCACGGCTCATTTCAATCGGAATGCGAGCGATCGCTTCAGATAGATCGATTGGGTCTTGCAAATCGGTGTTCTCAGCAACAGGATCGATCGGTTCGGAATCTACTCGATCGGATTGAACAGCACTTATTTCCCGATCTTGAAAGCGCGATCCGATCGGGGTCACTTTACTATAATTAACAGTCTGTTCAACCTCATTTATAGATGAAGGAATTTCGGGACTCTCAACATAACTATCTCGTTTCCAATCTAAATTGCTCGTAATTGGTGCATTTGAGCCTGTGGGAGCAGCACCGATCCTAGATGGTGCTGTGGGAGTCGTCCTCTGTGGAAAAGTTGGCTGTACTGTCTCGCTCAGCCAACTTGTATCAGTAGAAATACTGTCTGTATTAGCAAGTTCCGATCGCTCTTGTGAAAATACAGGATGCTTGGGAAATTCAGCAGTCACAGGTTGAGTACTCGTCGTAGCAGATGACTGTATGCCGATGATTTCCAGCGCCCTAATTCTAGCTTGGTCTTCCGCCACCTCAATTGTGTCAGCAACTGCCATACCAGTAGCTCGCATAACGCCGTCTATCTGAACCGAGACCCTAACGACATATTTACCGTGGTAAATGGTCAATAATTCAGAAATTAGACAGCCAGTGGGATAGCGAGCTTGAAATTGTGCAAACATAACATTAATACCCAAGAGAGATCTTCAACCATAGCGGTTTTCTTGAAGACCGCTATAAACCTACAATAAGATCGGGAGACAGCTGTCAGCAGACAAAAGTCAGCAGAAGGAGAGACAGGAAAACTTTTTTCTTCTTCGTTAAAACTTGTTACTGGATTTTAAATCCCAGAGTTGCCTGACTTTTTCATTATGGCTTCTGACTCCTGACTGCTGTTGCACGATCCTCGATCCGCATCGCAAAAAGCCGCAACGCTTGAGTGTCCTACATCCCACCGCAACTAGCTCGCTGTTCAAAGGCGATTTATCACCATAAAACATCCAGCGTGTAAAAGCGTGAGAGTGGCCCAAACCAAAAGCTGCTCAGGCACGAGCGACCCTTGGTATGATTTCGCCTATGTTGGGCGGAACATATCGCAAATATAGGCGATATAGCACGATTCTTGCTTTTGACCTGTGGTGACATTGCTAATAAAACATCCATATGTCAAAAGTGGATAGCCTCTGTGGCGTTTTCTGACAATGGGATATAGTGGCAGCAATCGTTTGTTTCGCCTAAGTTTGGGCAAACAAAAGGCTCTCCTCAGTCAGTGTGTTCAGTCAGTTTGTGCTGAATCGACCCCTTCCGGGTGTCCGGCAAGGAGATGGCCTAAATTTACCGCGATTAGCTTTTCAAGGGCAAAAGTCGCCTGTAGCTGTTGGGGGAATCTACATACCTTAACTGTTGAGAGCCTAAAAGTGGGTGTGTAGCCCGTGCGCGATGCTGTTCGATCGGGTAGTACCTATATTTGGCGAAACTTACGCCCAATATAGGCGAAAAGGATCTGGTTTCACCAGATCGCAGCAGTAAAAAGAATGCAATTGAGACGCTAAGGACTGATTCGCTACATGGAATTTTCAATCGCTACACTGCTTTCTAATTTTCCAGATGATAAATTGGTCGCTGTCAAAGCCTTAGAAAAAAAACTGGGTTGCCAGGATGAACCTTGTCTGCACCAATTAGAAATAGCTTTAGATGCTCTGGAAAAAATTGGCATTTTGGTAAAGGAGCGGGGCAAATATCGTCGGATATTTGAGCCTGGAGTTGTGGAAGCCAAACTGCGCTGTTCCAGTAAAGGATTTTGTTTTGCAATTCAAAATGTAGAAGGAGCAGCAGATATTTACGTGCGGGAAAGCCATCTGAGTACAGCTTGGAATGGCGATCGCGTTCTAGTCAAAATTACCAAAGAAGGCAATAGAAGGCGCTCTCCAGAAGGAGAAGTACGCTTGATTCTAGAACGCGCCAATCCCAGCGTGCTAGCGCGAGTCAAACAAACCGTAGACCGACTGGGACGTACAATATACAGGGCAGTTCCTTTGGACGATCGGCTATTATTTGAACTCGACCTGCTTGCCAATGGCAAAAATTTAGCCCAATCAATCGATCACCTCGTCCACGTGGAAATCCTCCGCTATCCTTTGGCGACAAGTCCCCCCGTCGGTCGCGTAGCCCAAATCTTGGGCAGCGATGCGGAAGCTGCTGCCGATATCGATATAGTTTGTTGTAAGCACGATTTACCGCGCAGCTTTCCCGATGCTGTGCTGAAAGCTGTTGAAAAATTACCTAATGCACCAACTAGAACAGACCTGAAAAATAGATTCGATCTGCGACATTTGGTCACCATTGCCATTACTCCCGACGCTGCGAATGAAAACGATGAAAGTACATCGGTGGTAGAACAGGCTTTTACCCTAGAAAAAATTGATGCCGAAAACTGGCGTGTGGGAGTTCATATTGCCGATGTAGCCTACTATGTCCCGATCGACTCGCCGATCGATCGGGAAGCGCAGCGGCGAGGTAGGTGCGTGCATCTAGGCGAAACGATACTGCCACTGTTGCCAGAAGCCCTCTTAGAGCGTTGTTCTCTGATCGTGGGAGAAGACAAGCTCGCTATTTCGGTGCTGCTGACGCTCAACGGCGCTGGCGAATTGGTGGAATTTGAAATTCAACCCAGCGTCATTCAGGTAGACTATCAGCTCTCCCAGTCGCAAGCACGGGCAATTCTGTTGCGTCACGAGGTTCCTCTCAGTCGAGCGATGATGCACGATGTGGCACCGGTGATTCCTACCCTCGATCAACTGGTGGTGCTGAGTCAGGGGGTGAGGCAACAACGACGAAAGCGAGGTGGATTTGAAATTAAGAAATCGGAAAGCGAGAACCAATTTAACAGCCAGTTTAACGATGAAGGATCGAGTAATGTACTGGTGAGCTTGCCAGGACACCCAGACCGATCGACGATCGCAGAATGGATGATATTAGTAAATCAGGTGGTGGGTAACCACATGAACGCGCTGGGAGTACCGACGATGTACCGAGTTCAGCCCGCACCCGATCCCGATGATGTCCAAGAATCGATCAAGTTAGCTGGCAATCTGGGGATAGATTTGCAACTAGAACAGGAAGATGCGGTTCTTCCTTCTGATTTCCAAAGTTTTATCCAGCAATTTGCTGCTTCTAAGTCGGAAAAAGTCCTGAGTTCTTTGTTGCAAGCTACTTTGAAACCAGCCGTTTACAGCACAGCACCCGCTTCTCACTTTAGTTTGGCTTTGGAATCGGGTTATGTCCACTGCATCTCGCCAGCGCAGCGCTACTCGGATTTATTGGTACAACGGTTGCTGCAAGCTGTGTTCGAGCAAGGGCGCGATCGTCGTACCACTCGCGCTAAAGAACAAGTCAATCTGCGTCACAGTTCCTGTCACGGCAATATCAATTGGAACGTTCTGCCACCTGCGTTACAGGAAGAACTAGAAGCGCATCTGACTGCTGTAGTTGTACCTCTTAACGAACGACAAAAAGAAGCGGAAGATGCAGAGGCAGATTTGGCAGGACTTAAAAAAGCCGAGTTGATGAAAGAACGCACCGGTGAAGTTTTTCCTGGTGTGATTACTGGCGTTCAATCCTACGGTTTCTTTGTGGAAATGGAAGTGCCTCTGCCAGATGGAAAGTTATTTTACCCAGAAGGATTGGTACACGTATCGTCTCTCAAAGATGATTGGTACGAATATCGCTCTCGACAAGAGGCGCTTGTAGGGCGCAAGAACCGCAAGCAATATCGCTTGGGCGATCGCGTCGAAGTTCAAGTTAAAAGCGTTGATTACTACCGTCAGCAAATAGATTTGGTGACGGTAGGTAGCGACGGCGAAACTTTGGACGATGACTTAGAAGACGACCCCTTTATCAATATGGATGATGATTAAATATGGTTCATCGTTCGTGGCTCATGGCAAACATATAGGGAATTTCAGATTTGAGATGGCAGATTTAAATTCAATTTCAAATCTGCCATCTCAAATTTGCCATCTGAAATTACCCATTACGAATGACCGATAACTAATGACCAAAAAAAAGGGGTTCAAACCTTCCTATTTCAAAGGGAATCATCAACAAATTTTGCCAAATTTCAAGCTCCGTCATTTCCAGGCGGAGCCAATCCCAAATCCCAAATCCCAAATCTAAAATCGTGTGACCAAACCTTTGATTCTTGGGGTCTCAGGGGCATCCGGCCTCATCTACGCCGTTCGGGCATTAAAATTTCTGCTGGAGGCGGATATGACGATCGAGCTTGTGGCGTCAAAATCCACTTATATGGTTTGGCAGGCAGAACAAAATATCTCTATGCCTGCCAACCCTATCCAGCAAGAACAATTCTGGCGCGAACAAGCTGGGGTGGCAACACAAGGTAAACTGCGCTGTCACCCTTGGGGTGATGTAGGCGCTAACATTGCAAGTGGTTCCTTCCGCACTTTGGGGATGCTCGTGATGCCGTGCAGTATGAGTACGGTCGCTAAGCTGGCAGTAGGTCTGAGTTCCGACCTTTTGGAACGCGCTGCTGATGTCCAGCTTAAGGAAGGACGCCAACTCGTGATCGTACCCCGCGAGACGCCTTTGAGTTTGATTCATCTGCGAAATTTAACTGCTTTGGCAGAAGCTGGTGCCGCCATTGTGCCAGCTATCCCAGCGTGGTATCACAATCCTCAGACTATTGAAGATCTGGTGGATTTTGTGGTTGCTCGCGCTTTAGATCGGCTGGATATTGACTGTGTTCCTATCCAGCGTTGGCAAGGACACCAGGAGGAATTTTAGATTTTGGATTTGGGATTTTAGATTTAAGTTAAATCTAAGATCGGCCATCTGAAATTTGAGATTACCAATTACCAATTACTAACTATGTCTCGGATTATATTGCTGCTTGTGGTTCTCTTAGGGCTAATTATATTTGCCCTGCAAAATTTATCGCCAGTTGTGCTAGTCTTTTTGGGGATGAAATCGCTGGGTTTGCCACTCGGAGTGTGGATTTTGGGTGCGATCGCAGCTGGTTTCTGCTCTTCCTTGCTGATTGGTGCTTTGTTCCAAGTGTCGAACTATTTATCTGAGGAACAGTTGCGATCGCGCATCCGCACGCTCGAAGCTGAAGTATCCCGTTCGCAAGGGCAAGCACCCCGCCAGAGTCCTTATTCCAACCAAACGGCCTCTTACTCTACTTCTACTCAAACTGCTCCTAACTGGCAGAAAAGTTCATCTAATGATGACTATTTAGAAGATGATGAAGATGAGGAAGATGAGGCAATTTACGAAACTCCCAGTTATAAAGATAATGTCGGCAACCGCGCTAATTATGAAGTCAAGCAAGAGCCGACAAGCAGCTCTAAATCAGGTTCTGTCTATTCTTACAGTTATAAAGAACCTCGAAATACAGGCGTCGGAAAAACCGAATCTGTTTACGATGCCGAGTACCGAGTAATTACACCGCCTTATCGGCAACCAGAACCACAGCAAGAAGAAAGCTGGCAATCTGACAAAAAAACTGGCCGTGATGATGATTGGGGATTTGAGGATGATGATGATTTTGATGATGAAGACGATCGCCCCGGTTCTCGCTCTTAAAAATTTAAAATTAATCTAAGCGAAAAAAAGAGTTTCATGCCAGCCATGTCAAGGATAATCATCAAAATTTTTTGATAATTTCTAAGCTTTAAGGAATCCAAAATCTTATGACAAATCCCACAGCAACCCTGTTAGTTTCTTGCCCAGACAGTCGAGGATTGGTAGCAAAAATTGCCAATTTTATTTATGCGAATGGCGGTAATATTATTCACGCGGATCATCATACCGACTTCGCCGCCGGATTATTTCTTACTCGCATTGAATGGCAGTTGGATGGGTTTAATCTGCCCCGCGATTTAATAGGCCCCGCTTTTAATGCGATCGCTCAACCTTTACAAGCTAATTGGCAATTGCACTTTTCCGATACTAAACCGCGCATTTCCATTTGGGTAAGTCGTCAAGATCATTGTCTTTTTGACCTGATTTGGCGTCACCAAGCTAAAGAATTTGACGCTGAAGTTCCATTGATTATCAGCAACCATCCTGATTTAAAAGATTTGGCTACTCAATTCGGTGCGGAATTTGCCCATATCCCTGTTAATAAAGATAGTAAAAGAGAGCAGGAAGCGAATCAATTAGAATTGCTCCGTCAGTACAACATTGACTTAGTTGTATTGGCGAAATATATGCAGATTCTTAGCCCAGAATTTATCACGGAATTTTCTAAAAAAATTATCAATATTCACCATTCCTTTTTACCTGCTTTTGTAGGAGCTAATCCTTACCAACAAGCCTATGAAAGAGGTGTAAAAATTATCGGTGCTACTGCCCATTACGTCACATCCGAATTGGATGCAGGGCCGATTATTGAGCAAGATGTAGTGCGAGTCAGCCACCGAGATGATGTTGCCGATTTGATTCGCAAAGGCAAAGACTTGGAGCGAATGGTGTTAGCAAGAGCGGTGCGATCGCACTTACAAAACCGAGTATTAGTTTACGGGAATCGAACTGTTGTTTTTGAATAGCATTTTGAGTTTACTGTCATGCAAAACTTAGAAAGTAATAGTTTTTGTCATTGTTTTCATTTATAATTACAGCGCAAAGCGCTGTATCTATCTTCAGCTACAGCGCTTTTTAGTTGTACTCTTCATAATTTTCTTTGCTTAGTTGCTGTAATTTTTCTCGCGACTCTTGCCTTACCCTACCAATCATTGTTGCTTGCTGCAAATTAATAAAAGCGTCCAAATCTTCTAAGTCATACTTAGTCGCTAGCAGCTTCCGCAAACGATCTTCAGCTTCTACATTCAAATATTTTTTTAATAACTCCAGAATACATAGTCTTTGAATGGAATACGTTTATAATTTGCCAGTTCCACAGCTACTTCATATGCGTTTTCATAGTATCTATAAGAACCAATGGCTCTGTTTTTTGTGTAATTCTGGCAACCCGGACGCAATACTATCTCATTGTCATTTTCGTAAACCGTGAAATATCCGAACTGTTCGTCTGATAAATGCAATTCTGTCAATTTTAAATTTTGAGTATGTGAGATATACATTTTGATTCTCTCCTTAGCTTTGAGGTGATAAATCAGCAATAAATCTCGATCTCTCGCCAGCGTAAAATTTGGTTATCCTAGCCTCTAGCTTTGGTTGGAACATTAACAATTTTTAAGCTGTGTATAGCGATATTTATTGGATAAATTCCATTTTAAAATAAAATTATCTCCCCATCCTCAACTCTGACAGGATAGAAAGTCAGAAAAAAGTCATACTAAAGTCAGGTATTAAATTTATCAAGCTCTGCCATTTGCTTTGAGCCCTTTAAAGCCATGACCGTTGAGGAAGCGCTGGCGATTGTAGAGACCGTTCTCGACCACAAAAGTTTGAGCACCATTCAAGAGCTGGTGTTTCGGGAATCTTGGCAAGGTCGGTCATACCAAGAGATGGCCAAAAGCTATGCTTATGATGCGGCTTACCTCAAAGATAGTGGCTATAAGCTGTGGCAGATGCTCTCGAAAGCATTTGGCCAGAAGGTTAGTAAAAATAATTTATCTTCTGTACTGAAGCTATACGTAAGGCAGCTTAAGGACGCAGAACAAAATATTGGTAGGGGAGTAACCCCAGTTTCAGTAACATCCGCAACTCCAACAGATCCGAAGTCGAACGTCGATCGACCTGAAAATAGCATATTCATTACTGGGGCTAAACTTGACTGCGGAGCTGGCGCGATCGCTCAAACATTGGGTAACCAGATGGCCCAAACTAATCGGGATTGGGGCGATGCGATCGATGTCTCTGTTTTTTACGGTCGCAGTGCAGAATTACTCCAGCTAGAGCAGTGGATTTTAAAAGAAAGGTGTCGCCTAGTCGCGCTATTGGGTATGGGGGGTATTGGCAAAACCGCTCTATCTGTCAAGTTAGCAGAACGGATTCAGGGACATTTTGATTTTGTCATCTGGCGCAGTCTCCGCAATGCGCCACCAATTCAAGAAATACTAGCAGACCTGATTCAATTCCTTTCTAACCAACAAGAAATCAACTTACCTGAAAGGGTAGAAACAAGAATCACTCTCTCGATCGAATATTTACGTTTGTACCGCTGCTTAATAGTCCTTGATAATTGGGAAACTATTCTATGTGGTAGCGATATCTCATCCAATACACTACGGGAACGTGCTGGGCGTTACCGCGAAGGATATGAGGATTACGGTCAATTGCTCAGATGTGTGGGAGAAACGTGCCATCAAAGCACAGTCATATTGACCAGTCGAGAGAAACCTATAGGATTTTCATCCAAAGAAGGAGAAAATTTACCGATTCGTTCCTTCCCAATGCCAGGTTTAAAGGTAACAGAAGCGCGGGAACTATTCCAAGCTAAAGGTTCCTTCTCTGGGTCAGAGGAGGAATGGAAACTTTTAATTCAACATTATGGCGGTAATCCGCTCGCACTAAAAATGGTTGCTGCGGCTGTTCGAGATATATTCGATAGCAATATTTCTAAAATTTTAGAATACTTGAATAATGGGACTTTAGTTTTTGAGGATATCCGCGACCTTTTAGAACAGCATTTTAAACGTTTGCCGGATGTAGAAAAAGAAGTGATGTACTGGTTGGCGATCGCTCGCGAGACAACAAGTATAAAAAAACTTCAAGAAGAAATTTTGTTAGCAGCATCAAAGCAAAAAGTCATTGAAGCGCTACAATTTCTAGTCGGGCGATCGCTAATTGAAAAAAATGCCGATGGCTTCACCCAACAGCCAGTCGTAATGCAGTACGTTACGGAAAAATTTATTGACTGTATTTGCGAAGAAATCACAGAGGCAAGAGCAAAGCAAAATCTAGAAGAAATTTCGCTATTTCGGAATCATCCCATCATCGAAGCACAGGCTAAAGACTATGTGAGAGAAACGCAAATTCGCCTCATCCTCAAACCCATTAAAGAAAAGTTGCTTTCCACTTTTAAAAGTAATACATTGCTAGAACAGCACCTCGCTCAAATTTTGACGAACCTGCGAGGCAAGCCAGACATAGAAATCGGCTACGCCGGAGGAAATATAATCAATTTATTGCGGCAGATGCAGACCGATTTAAGCAGTTACGACTTTTCCGATTTAACCATTTGGGAAGCTTACCTGGTAGACGTAAATTTGCATTATGTTAATTTCCAAAACTCCAACCTAGCCAAGTCGGTTTTTGCCGAAACATTAGGTAGCATCTTGTCAGTACAATTTAGCCCGGATGGGCAATTGTTCGCTATGGGCGATACAAATGGCGAGATTCACTTATGGCAAGTTAGGGATGGCAAGCATCTTTTGACTTGTAAAAAACACAACAGTTGGGTTTGGTCGATCGCCTTCAGTCCTGACGGTCAAATTCTAGCGAGCTGTAGTTTTGATGAAACTGTAAAATTGTGGGATATCCGCAACGGTCAGTGTTTGAAGACTTTGCGAGGACATATCCATTGTATTTGGTCAGTTGCTTTTAGCCCGCCAAGTGATATTTTAGCAAGTGCTGGTGACGATCGTACCGTGAAATTGTGGGATATCAACACCGGAAAGTGCATCAAAACTTTAGAGGGACATACCCATATAATTAATGCAATAGCTTTCAACCCAGAAGGTACAATGCTCGCTAGCGGGAGTAACGATGAAACCATAAAGTTGTGGGATATCGCTACTCACAAGTGCCTCAAAACATTACACGGACATACGTCTAAAATTTGGTCGGTTGCTTTTAGTCCAGATGGTAAAATTTTAGCTAGCGGTAGTTCCGATCGGACAGTGAAGTTATGGGACGTGGCTAATGGTAACTGCTTGAAAACATTACAAGGACATCACAATTGGATACTCTCCGTTGCTTTCGATCCTCAAGGTAAGATTCTTGCTACTGGCAGTGAAGATGGCACAGTAAAATTATGGGATATCGATACAGGTAAATGTTTTAAGACTTTGCAGGGACATCCCGATCGCGTTTGGTCAGTTGCGTTTCATCCAGACAGTCAAATACTTGCGACTGGTGGAGATGGTCGCATTATCAAGTTATGGAATGTCGCCACTTATCAATGCTTTAAAACTTTACAGGGACAGCTCGGCAATACGATCTGGTCACTCAGCTTCAGTCCCAATAGCTTTATCCTAGCCAGCGGTGGTGAAGATGGAATGGTGAGACTGTGGGATATCCAAGCAGGTAAGTGCCTGAAAACCTTCCCAACTCATACCAATTGCATTTGGTCAGTTGCCTTTAGTCCAGACAGTCAAACTCTTGTCAGCGGTGGTGCAGATTGTACTCCTAAATTGTGGGATTTCAGTACAGGGCAATGCCAAATAACTAATGAGAATCATGCACATCACATCCGAACTGTTGCATTTAGCCCAGATGGTAAAATTTTTGCTACTGGTAGTGAAGACTATACCGTAAAAGTATGGGATGTCCTTACCCGTCAATGCCGCAACACTTTTGAGGGCCATACCGATCTGGTATTATCGATCGCTTTTAGCCCTGATGGTCGAATAGTTGCTACTAGCAGCGGCGATCGAACTGTGAAGTTATGGGATGTTAGCAGCGCTCAATGTCTAAAAACTCTAGAGAAACACTCTTGCTTCGTTTTTTCAATCGATTTCCATCAAAATGGATGGATGCTTGCTGCCAACGATAAAAACACCGTGAAATTGTGGGATATTAGTACAGGGGAGTGCGTGAAAGTTTTGGTCGGTCATAGCGATCGAGTTCGATGCCTTGCCTTCAGTCCCGACGGTCAAATTTTGGCTAGTGCCGGTGAAGATAATACAATACGCTGCTGGGATGTCAATACCGGTCAGTGTTTTGCAATTTTAGAAGGGCATAGTAATTTTGTGCTGTCAGTTGACTTCAGTCTGGACAGTCAAATTCTTGCTAGCGGCAGCCAAGATGAAACGATTAAGCTGTGGAATGTCACAACGGGCGAGTGCCTGAAAACTCTTAGAAGTCCCAGAGCTTATGAAGGCATGAAAATTTCTGGCGTCGCTGGTTTAACCGAGGCGACTGTGGCGACGCTCAAGATGTTGGGTGCCCAAGGCTAGGACTCAGACTCTTGCTGCACTCAAGCAGCTTCAACTTCCCAAACAGGGTGGCACAGATTGCTACAGGAAAAATAGTTATTTTTGATTAACTCGCGAGATTCTTGCTTAACCCTACCGGCTACTGCGGCTTGCTGCAACATCATGAAAGCATCTAAATCTTCGATATCGTATCTTTTCTGCAAAAGCTGCCGCAGCTGTTCTTCTGCTGCAAGGGTTAGATAGCCAGTCGTTAGAGCCTGTTGGACAACTTCCCGGATTAAATACATCTTCATCACCTACAAAAATAGCGATATTCAAAGGACGAACCAGTAAAAACACCGAACTAAAGTCACGTCAGGCTCAGTAGCACCCTCATCAACCAGCTAGTAGGACGCCTTAAAAATATTGCTGCCCCAGAGCTAACTTTAATAGTAGTGTCTACAGAACCGGTAAACACAAGTTAAACACGATATGAATCAGAGCCATCAATGGCTTACCTTTATTTTTCGGCATTCTTCATAAGATCTTTATAAAGATTGTATAAAGAATCCATGAAGATTATGTTAGCTAATTTATTACCTTTCCGTCACTTTACGGATGTTATTAATTATGTTAATATTTTATATTTATGTTAGTCAAATGCTAACGTATATTAAATTATAGTTAACATTACGTTAGCGATCTTGTGGTATGGCATCTACATTAAGTAAAGTGCAAGACGAATTTACAGAAGCTGCTAATTACTGGAATCTGGAGAAATTATATATAGATCTTGCCTCTGCCAAAGGCAAAGGTCTTACACCTGTTGAAAAAAAAATTCTGAGAGGATTGCTTTGCGGCTATAGTCCGGCTGAAATAGCTAATGCCATCTATAAAACTCGCAGTAGCAGTTCCGTTAGGGTATATCTATCTAATGGGTTGTACAAGTACATTGAATCATTGTTGATTTATCAAACTGGAGCAACGATAAAAATTACTCACTGGAGTCGCGTCACTATTATACTGGAAGAAGCCGGATACAAAATCGCTTCATTTAATCAATCCGATCTGAAGAATTTATTACCAGAACCACTTGCCAGCCCGCTTTACTTAATTTCATCAAACGCTCGACACTGCGATTGGGGAGAAGCAATTGATGTTAGTATATTTTACGGACGAGAACAGGAATTAGCTCAGTTAGAAGAGTGGATAGTTACCGATCGCTGTCGCTTGGTGACGCTGCTGGGTATGGGTGGGATTGGTAAAACCGCTTTGTCCGTGCGCCTTGCACAGCTAATTCAGGATAAATTTGAGTATGCTATATGGCGATCTCTTCGCCACGCTCCACCCATCCAAGTTTTTCTAACTAACTTAATTCAATTTTTATCTAAAAATAGTATAAATTTCTCTGAATCAGTAAGCGTAGCTGACAAAATATCACAACTCATTGACTGCTTAAGAGCTTCTCGATGTCTGTTAATATTGGATAACGTAGATTTTCTTCTCCAAGCGAATACTTACACAGGTAATTTTCGAGAAGGATATGAAACTTACGGGGAATTATTCAAACGTATCGGAGAAGTATTGCATCAAAGCTGCACGATCCTTACCAGTCGGGAAAAAATAAAAGTTATAGGCTCGAATGAAGGAGCTATATTACCAGTTCGCTCTTTACACATCAAAGGTTTAGCAGAAATTGAATGTGAAAAAATTATTAAAGCCAAAGGATTAATTTTGAGCGAGGCCGAAGCTAAATTATTAATTAATCGATATGCAGGCAATCCTTTAGCTTTAAAAAATGTTTTAACGACTATAAAAGATTTATTTGATGGCGATACATCAGCATTTTTACAAGAGAATGTTTTGGCTTGTGGAGAATTACGGGAATTGTTAGACGAGCAGTTAAATCGATTGTCAAATCCAGAAAAGCAAGTAGTACGATGGTTGGCAAGTCAGCAAGAGTTAGTTTTAACATCAGAATTGCCAGAGCATAGGATACCATCTCTATCCAGGCGAGAACTAATAGAGGCGCTGGAATCTTTAGCGAGGCGATCGCTAATTTATAGAAACGCCGCCAGTTTTAGACTCCAGCCTATATTTCTGGAGTATTTGAACGAGCAACAGCGCGACTGTCAGCGCCAAGAAATACATTCTCAACCAGTTAAACAAGAATAGCTTGGAAATTGCGAAATAACAGGTAAACTAAATACCAGTCCCGATGGAAAAGATACACAGAGCTTGACTGGTGAACAATATTTTAAGAGGAATCAATCTCTACCTGATTGGTATGATGGGAGCCGGGAAGACGACTGTTGGGCGGTTATTGGCACAGCAGCTGGGCTACCGTTTTTTTGACACCGATGCTCTCATCGAGCAAGCAGCAGGCGGTCAATCTATTAACGAAATTTTTGCAACCGCTGGTGAAGAAGCTTTTCGAGAGATCGAAAGTCAGGTGCTGGCCGAGCTGTCGGCATATACAAAACTAGCGATTTCCACTGGTGGCGGCATAGTGCTGCGGCAAAAAAACTGGAGTTACCTGCACCACGGTTTGATCGTCTGGCTGGACGTACCCGTAGAATTACTGATGACCCGCTTGGCAGAGGATAGCACGCGCCCCCTCTTAAAGGATGCCAACCCTCAGAAAAAGCTGGAAATGCTTCTAGAACAAAGACGCAAGCTTTATGCTCAAGCAGACATTCGCGTTACCGCAGACGCAAGCTTAACACCCGAACAAGTAGCAGCGCGAGTAATAGAGGAAATTCCCAAAGTCATTAAACCAGAAGTTACCGCTGCCGATAATTAACGATCGGGGAAGTCAAAAGTCAAAAGCCAAAAGTCCTCCTCTTCCCGCTCCCCCACTCCCCCACTCCCCCCTAGCCCCTATTCCCAAACTGTTGCCCTTGAGATAATTGACAGTGGCAACTTCTTCTAAACTGCATCTAAACCTTATTGCATCGAAAAGCCGATCATGGTCAACGAAACCGATTACATTCAAAAAGCTGAGGCTACACGGGTAAGGGTACTCAGCGAAGCGCTGCCCTACATCCAACAATTTGCCGGTCGCACCGTTGTTGTCAAGTACGGCGGTGCAGCGATGAAAGACAGCTCTCTCAAAGACAAAGTTATACGCGATATAGTTTTCTTATCCTGTGTAGGTTTGCGTCCGATCGTCGTACACGGCGGTGGCCCTGAAATTAACTCCTGGTTAGATAAACTGGGAATTGAGCCACAATTTAAAAATGGTTTGCGCGTGACCGATGCCGCCACAATGGATGTGGTGGAAATGGTTTTAGTAGGACGGGTAAATAAAGAAATTGTCGCGCTGATTAACCAAGCGGGCGGTTTAGCTGTAGGACTTTGCGGTAAAGACGGCAACTTGATCAAAGCGCGTCCGGAAGGTCAGGAAGGCATTGGTTTTGTCGGTGAAGTTAACGCTGTGAATACTAAACTTGTGGAGTCGCTCGTCAAGAGTGGATATATTCCGGTAATCTCCAGTGTGGCGGCGGACGAAACGGGACAAGCTTATAATATCAACGCCGATACTGTCGCTGGAGAACTGGCGGCGGCTTTAGGTGCAGAAAAATTGATATTGCTTACCGATACGGCGGGTATTTTGACAAATTACAAAGACCCGTCTACCTTAATCGCCAAGCTGGATATTCAAGAAGCACGCAATCTGATTTCATCCGGTGTTGTCAGCGGTGGGATGATTCCCAAGGTCAGCTGTTGCGTTCGCAGTCTGGCTCAAGGTGTCCGAGCTACTCACATTATCGACGGTCGGATTCCTCACGCGCTGCTGTTGGAAATTTTTACCGACGCCGGTATTGGCTCAATGATTGTAGCTTCTGAGTTTATGAATTCTTGAAAATGAGGGGCTAGGGGCTAGGGGCTAGGGGCTAGGGAAGAGGGAGAGGGAAGAGGGAGCCGAATAATTAATATTTTCCCAAATCCCCAATCCCTAATCCCTAATCCCTAATCCCTAATCCCTAGCCCCTAGCCTCTCTTCTTTAAGAGATTAGCGCTAGCCTAGAATTTATGGGATATCTGCAAGACTATTAACTCGAAATCACTCGTGAGTCCAGAAACGTTAGAAATTATCAAAACTGAGTACCAAGCTGGCAAAGCTGATTTTGAACGCGGACAGTATCGCCAGTCGGTGCAGCATTTGGAAAAGGCTTGTGCTTTGGTCGATCGCAATTCTCGTCTCGGTGGCGAGATCCAAATTTGGTTGGTGACTGCTTACGAAGCTGCCGATCGCAGAAAGGAGGGTATTGCTCTCTGCAAGCAGCTCGATCGCCATCCCCATCTCGATATCCGCAAACAAAGTCGTCGCTTGCTCTACATTTTAGAAGCTCCTCAACTCAATCGCCGTCCCGAATGGCTGACTCAAATTCCCGATCTCGGTGCGATCGGTGACAATGACTCTCATTCTCGTTTGGGTAATGCGGCTTCGACTGTTAAAAGTTCCCCTCGTCCTCGTCCTCAATCTGAACCTGTCGATCTCACTCAGGTCAATACTAAGGATAATTTGTTTATCTGGGTTGCTCTCGTCGCCGTTATTCTCACTCTCGGCGGTTTGCTTTGGTTCGGTTTTTGAAGCGTTAAAGAGTAGGAAGGGGGATTGCTTTTTCTGGAGAAACTATGATATGCTTTCTTCATAATGGGATGTTTGCAAAAATAATATTTTAAGACAGATTCCCATTATAAGAAAGTATACCAGCATATTTAGGAAAAGTAAACCCCTACAGCCTACTTTTATATACAAAAGATTGTACAGAAACCCGGTTTCTTCAAGAAACCGGGTTTCATGGTGTGTAGAGCGCAATTGGGGACTGTGGCAGTAAGATGGGGAGGGAAGAAGGAAGAAAAGAAGCTGATATCGTGAGCGATTCCACACTAGAGCAAATACTAAAGCTAGCATCTGCGCGATCGGATGCAGCAGAAGTGTACTACCTATCGAGTCAAGACACACCGATCGAATTTGAAAACAATCGTTTAAAGTCCCTCCAGACAAAAGCGCTTCAGGGAGTAGCACTGCGAGTAGTTTGTCAGGGTAAACTGGGATTTGCCAGTTCCACAGACTTAACGCGGTTGGAAGACTTGGTAGATGCGGCGGTGCAAACATCGGAAATTGGAGATCGAGCAGAATTTGAGTTTGCCAGCAATGTCAAATTCCAGGCAGAGGAAAAAAGCTACACACCACCGCCAACACAAGAATTAGTAGCAATAGGCGATCGACTCATATCTGAAGTGCGGGCATACAACTCAGATATCCTAGTCAACGTAGACTTTCACGTCCGCACCAGAAAAATTAAAATTGCGACAAGTGCGGATGTTTACGGCGAACGCAGCAGTCAAACAGTCAGCGCCAGTTTATCGGGAAACTTGGTCAGAGGCGAAGATTTTCTGCAAGTTTACAGCTTCGATGTAGCGAGAGACAACGTTCCCGATTGCGATCGCATCCTGCAAAACCTCGTGCAAAAATATCGTTGGGCAGAACAACAAGCTAAAATTAGCAGCGGTTCCTACCCAGTTTTGTTTACCCCCAGAGCAGCAGCTGGCACCTTGGGCAGATTATTCGATACAGTACTATCCGGGCAAGCAGTCGTCCAGAAAGCATCGCCTCTAGCGGAAAAAGTGGGCCAAACCCTATTCGACGAACGCCTGACTTTGTTGGAAGACCCCAACATCGGGCCATCCGCTTGTAGCTTTGACGATGAAGGAACACCCACAAGTCGCAAAGTCTTTATTGACCGAGGCACCGTAATGGGATTTTATTGGGATAGGAGATGGGCATCCCGTGCAGGTCGCGAATCCACCGGCAACGGATTTCGCGGCGGGCTATCTCGACCTGGCCCAGATATGGTCAACCTGTGCATTTCTCCCGGTAGCACACCAGTAGAAGACTTGATTGCAGGAATCGACGAAGGATTGATTGTCGATCAAGTTTTAGGCGCGGGACAATCCAACCAGTTAGCCGGGGAATTTTCCGTCAACCTGGATTTAGGCTACAAAGTAGAAAAAGGCCAAATCGTGGGTAGGGTGAAAAATACGATGGTGGCTGGTAATATTTTTGAAGCATTTCAAAATTTGGTAGATTTGAGCGATCGTCCCGAATGGGTAGGCGGTGGTGCTTATCTGCCCAGCGTTTTGTTTGAGAAGTTAGGTGTAGCGGCGCGGCAAACTTAAATAGGAAAAAGGCAAAAGTGATATGAAAAAGGAAAAAATGACACCGGAAACAGCCAAAAGGAAAAAGCATTTTCTCTTCCTTTTTTCTTTTGCATTTTGCCTATTAACTTTTCTGACCGGTTGCGTGCAGTACGATTTGGGGGTGACATTTAAAAATACCAACAGCGGCGAACTGGTGCAGCACATCAACCTGAAAGAAAAGTTGGCTGAGTTTAGCAAAGCAACTGTTGACCAATGGTTGAACAGCATCGAGAGTCGCGCTGACCGATTACGGGGTAAAACTCAACGGATTTCTGACAACGAGTTGGTTGTGACTATTCCTTTCAACAATGGCGAGGAATTGGCGGAAAAGATCAATCAATTTTTTAACCCGATCGATGAGAAAAAAGCTGAAGCTGCGAATAGCAATTATACCGACTTACCAAAAATTAATTCCCATCTGACATTAAATCAAGGCAACTTCTTGTTGGTGGTGCGGAATAAGTTGAGTTACGATTTGGATTTGCGATCGCTTGCGGTTATCTCTCCTGAAGGGAAGGTCGCGATCGATGCCGATTCCCTGTTTCAGTTAGATTTTAGCCTCAATACGCCTTGGGGTGCTAGTACTGCTGCGAATGCAGAGAATGCGATCGTACCAGCAAGTTCCGCCAACGGACATCAACTCGTTTGGAAACTTAAACCGGGTGAGATCAACCATATCGAAGCGGTGTTCTGGCTACCCAGTCCCTTGGGAATTGGCGCAGTTGCGATCGCTTTGTTGGTAGCTGCTGGCATATTAATAAAGTATGGAGTGGGAAAACCAAAACTCAAAATTCAAAAAGCCTAGTGGCTGGGGCTTAGGGCGTCGGGGCTAGGGATTAGGGAAAATATTAATTATTCAGATCCCTCTCTCCCTCCTCCCTCTCTCTTTTCCTGTTTCCCTCTCCCTATTGGCGATCGACTTTTGACTTTCATAGGGCTTTTCAAAATTCTGCTTTTGTTTTACAATCTCAGTAGCAAACAGATTTTTCGTCAACCTAAGCGGGAGCGAAAACCCCAGGAGGTTCACGAAAATCGCCAGAACCTTGACAAATCAATAAGTTTAGCGTTTTGAATAACGGCAGAAGTGGTGAATGACGTGGAAATGAGAAGCATGAAATGGACTTTTTTTTGCGATTCACGAAAACCCTTCGCCGAGGGCTTGCCCAGTAAAGTTTTCAGTCTGGGCAGTCTCAATTAACCTAATCCCCGCAAGGGGACTGAAACACAAACTCCCAATCTTTAACAAAAACGCAATGATATGGAGTCTCAATTAACTTAATCCCCGCAAGGGGACTGAAACGCTAGTCCAATAGGGGCGATCGCAGCCTCGGTTATGCCAGTGTATTAATTAAACTAATCCCCGCAAGGGGACGAAAACCGACTGGCATCCCGCTGTCAAACAAACATCAAAATTTATCTGCGTATCCCACGAGAAATCTACATATACATCTGCGTTCATCTGCGGTCAAAAAAACCTCCAAAAGGAGAGGTTGACAAAACCAACAAGATTTGTTTTGTGTAGGGGCGAAGCATTCGGGCGACCATTTATTGCACAAAACCCTAGATTTTCTGTCCGAATGCTTCGCCCTGCTGAGGTCTAAATAGAAATGACACTATCTTGCTTTTGCCATTCAGACAGAAAGATTGTTCGTAATTGCGATCAATTGTCGCCTGAATGCTTCGCCTTATATAATACATATTTTGTTCGTTTTGTCAATTAGTCCAGTAAAAGAGGTTAACAAAATAAAAAAGGTGTGTATGTCTATATAAACCTCGGCAGGGCGAAGCATTCGGGTAGAAAAATAGTTGATAATTGCGATCGATTGTCGCCCGAATGCTTCGCCCCTACATAATAAATATTTCGTTCTCAAGGCAAAATCGCAAAAACTCGCGCCGGAAAACCAGAACCATTTTTAGGTTTGGGAAAAGATACGACTACCACAGCACCCGCTTCGGGTACTTTATCCAAATTCGTCAATAACTCAATTTGATAACGATTCTGCTTGAGAATATAAGTTTCTAGCGAATAATCATCTTTACTCGTAGCGATACCTGGGTCAGTATCAGTCGGTTCGTGACCGGAAGCAGTAATCTTTCGCGTTTCGTAAAGATACTTGAGAACTTCCATACTCCAACCGGGATAGTGTGCCACTCCGTTGCTGTCTTTGTTCTGCATCGCCGCTGCATTGGGCCAGCGTTTTGACCAGTCGGTTCGCATCGCCACAAACGCGCCTTCAGGAATAAGGCCGTGTTTTGCTTCCCAAGCCTTGATATCTTCCATTGTTATGGTATAGTCTGGATTCTGCGCCACCTTTTGGTGAACGTCAATTACCACCAAAGGCAAGATCATCTCCTTCAAATCCAATTTATCGACTGTACGCAAACCCTTGATAAAATGTGCTGGCGGGTCTACGTGAGTTCCCCACTGTCCGGCGTGACAAAACATTTCCGCCCAGAAACCAGCACCAAGCTTACCGACATTTGGTTCATACCAGTAAAGAGTTTCCCGCTTCTCGTCCGGAAAACCTTTCCAGTGGGGTATACCCGGTTCAAAAGCGTGAGTGAGATCGACAAATTGTTTGCTTTTGATTGTCTGGTAAGCTTCTGCAAGGGTAGGTTGTTTGAGTTGTTTGGGACTTACCGCCAAAACTATCCCAGCGCCCAAACCTGCCATCACCAGTCCACCGGCAACCAATGCGATCGTTCTCATCTACTTCTCCCCCAACCTTAAGAGCGATTGAAAAAAATCATAAGGCACTGGCTGGCTGTTGACCGATAAACTCAGTGAACTCAGCAACAAAGCGTATTAATTGCTACAAAAATCTGCGAATTTGCGGCAATCATGAAAGATGACGCCAGATATGGTAGTCTCTAACGGTAGCTTGGAGAGAAAAGGAGCAATCAGGTAGATAGCAGAAACCCCAATTAACTCGGCTGTAGATCTCAAATGCGATCGGATAAAGCCAATACCACAAATAGCAAGTGGAAGACTTAAAATACAGAATTATTTTCTCAGAAACAAATAGAGCTTAGTTGAGGAGTCAAGAAATTGAAAAAAGTTGAAGCGATTATTCGCCCCTTCAAACTCGATGAAGTTAAAATCGCCTTAGTCAATGCCGGCATTGTAGGGATGACGGTTTCGGAAGTTCGAGGTTTTGGACGCCAAAAAGGGCAAACCGAACGCTATCGCGGTTCCGAATATACAGTTGAGTTCCTGCAAAAACTCAAGGTTGAGGTTGTGGTTGAAGACGATCAAGTCGATCGCGTCGTTGATAAAATTATCGCCGCAGCTAGGACGGGAGAAATCGGTGATGGTAAGATTTTCGTCACCCCCGTCGATCAAGTAGTACGGATCAGAACAGGGGAAAAGAATACCGAAGCGATTTAAGTAGAGCGGGGGAGGTAAAAGTCAAAAGTCAAAAGTCAAAAGTCAAAAGAAAGGAGTTAGGGGTTAGGGATTAGGGCGTCGGGAAAGTCAATCATTCAAAATTTCTCCCTCTTCCCTCTTCTCTCTTTATCCTCCCTCTTCCCTCTTCCCTATCCCCTAGCCCCGACGCCCTAATTCCTTCAATAGTGCTTGGAAAGCTTTGCCCCGATGACTGATCGATCGCTTTAACTCCGGTGTCATCTCCGCAAAGGTTTGTTGTTCTTCGGGAACATAAAAAATGGGGTCGTAGCCGAAACCGCCTTTACCGCGAGGCTGATGGAGAATTTCCCCCCGGCAAATTCCTTCTGTTTGCAGGAAAATAGAACCATCAGAGCTGGCGATCGCAATAGCACAGACAAATTGAGCTTGTCGGTTTGTTTCGCTACCCAATTCCCGCAGCAGCCGTTCGATACGTTCCGCGTCGGTTTTGTCGTAACGAGCAGAATAGATACCCGGTGCGCCATTCAAAGCATCCACAGACAAACCGGAATCATCTGCGATCGCCCATTCACCAGTTGCCTTTGCTACCTCAGATGCCTTCAGACAAGCATTTGCCATAAAAGTATCGCCGGTTTCTTCAATTTCCAATTCGTCTGGCTTCAGGCGCAATTCTAAATTTAAATCTTGCAAATAAGCTTGCATTTCCTTCAGCTTACCTGGGTTTCCTGTAGCTACTACTAATAATTTCATCTTTCTTCCTTGTCCCGATCTTTTATTTCACTGCGGTAAAAATTCATCATCCGTGACTTGCGTTAGCTCATAAGGACATTGTGTGGGGAATATCTCCAATGACAAATTAGTTTCAGCTTTTGCTTGTTTCACTGCTTGCGCGTAACAGTCAGTTAAAATAGCCTCAAGATAAGGTTGAAGACTGGGAGATTCGCTCACAGCTTCCCTTACTCGTCTGCGGTATTCGATAATGCTACCTTCCCAGCTACCAGTCCTACGTTCTGGCTGAAATTGCCACTTGAGCAAATGAACTAAAACGACAATCAGATTACTCTTGAGGCTTTTGCGTTCGCTTCTCCCCATGTCCTCAATTTCCTCGATTAAGTTTTCCCAGTCCACGTTTGCATAGTCCTGGCTTCGCAATTTTTCCAGAGTTTTTTCAATCCATTGCAGGTAGTCAATCTCATACAGAGAAAGCTTTCGATCGTCTAATGCTTTCATAAATTTATACCCTACTTTATCACTACCTTATGAAAGTGAGTTAGCCCAATCTTTCGCCCAATTTAATCTTTCATACACCGCTTCTAAATTAGCGGCTTCGCAATACAACCTCAAAACGGGTTCCGTACCGCTGAAACGAATCATCAACCAACTGCCATCAGCCAACCGAAATTTATAGCCATCAATTTTATTGCAATCGACAACATCCTGACCGACAATTTTTGTCAGCGGTTGATTTTGCAGTTGTTCTAAAAGACGCGCTCGCACATCCATACTAGCCAAGGGTAAATCGATGCGATCGTATGCAGAGAAAAAGTTTGTTTGCGACTGCAAACCGCGATAAATATCGCTCAAATCCATACCAGATTGAACAACAGCTTCCAACAAATATAAAGCCGATAACAAAGCGTCTCTTTCTGGAATATGTGTACCGTAACCAATACCACCAGATTCTTCACCACCGATGGAAACATGGCTTTCCAACATTCGATCGGCAATATATTTGTAACCGACTGGCGTCTCAAATACAGGTAAATTATACAGCGATGCCACACGAGGAATTAAATCGGAAGCGCTCACGGTTTTGACAACTTCGCCAGTCAAACCGCGTCGCGTTGCTAGATGTTCGATCAATATCGGAATCAATATTTGAGAACTGAGAAAATTACCTTCTCCATCCACAGCAGCAATGCGATCGCTATCTCCATCAAACACAAATCCGATCGACAAATTTGTGCTATCCTTACGACCGTGAGTTCGCATAACTCGAAACAATTGGGAAAGGTAACGCGGCAAAGGTTCTGGCGCACCGCCATCAAACAGAGGATTGCGATCGCTATTAATTTCTCGAATCGGCAAACCCAACACTTGCGCCAGTCCACCCGCAGCAGCACCGTGCATTACGTCAGCAAACACAGTAATTTTATGTTGGGCGATCGCATCTTTAATTCGATCGATATCCACCTTCGCTCTCAAACCTTCACAGTAACTCGGCCAAGGATTAAATATTTCTAAACTTCCCGGCGTTTCCTGCCTTGAGAATTCACCATCCAATAACCCTTCAATCTGTCGCGTTATTTCCGCAGGAACCGACCCACCAAAAGCACCCTTGACTTTTAACCCCAAATAGGGAGCGGGATTGTGGCTGGCAGTCATCACTATAGCACCCAAAGCGTTAAGCTTTTTAGCAGCCCAGCTAAATGCCGGAGTAGGAGCGTAGCTTTCCGATAGCAACACATCAAAACCTGCCGCTTGTATAGCCTCTGCCGCCTGAGATGCAAAAGCTTCCGCTAAAAAGCGACGATCGTAACCGACGATAATTTTACGATTTCCCGTCGTCTCGCCATAAACATTTGCCAACACTTGAGCGGCAATAGGTGCTACCATAGCCACGCGATCGAAAGTAAAATCTGCGGCAATAATGCCCCGCCAGCCATCAGTACCGAACTTGATAGCATTAACAGCAATTGGTAATGAACTTGGGAGAACCATAAACAAGCCTCGTTAGCAACTGATAGACAAACTTTTCGAGTGTAGCTGAGCAAGGAACTATTATAGATAAGTTAAGCGATGGCTACTTCGGTCAACTTCAGTAAGAAATCGTATTTTTACGTCTTTAGCGTTAATTTAGGATAGTTTGGGAGCCAAAGAAATTTTTATATGCCTCAAGAACGTCTGTTAACAGGGATACCGGGTCTAGATGAGCTGCTTGATGGCGGTTTCATTCCAGGTCGCGCTTATTTAGTACGGGGTGGCCCTGGTGCTGGCAAGACTACCTTGGGATTGCACTTTCTGGCCACAGGTGTTGCCAATGGAGAAAAGACGCTTTATATCACTTTAGGGGAACCGGCAGAGCAAATCCGCACCAACGCTAAAGCTCTCGGTTTTGATGAAAAAAGTATTGAATTTTTAGACCTCAGCCCTACATCGGAATTTTTTACCGAGATTCAAACCTACGACATTTTCTCACCAGCTGAGGTGGAAAGAGAACCAACCACCCAAAAAATTATTGATGAGGTAACGACGCTCAAACCGCAGCGAGTATTTCTGGACGCCATGACCCAGTTTCGTTACCTGTCGGCAGATGCTTTCCAGTTCCGCAAACAGGTGCTTTCTTTCGTGCGCTTTCTGGTGGAACAGAAAACCACTGTACTCTTCACATCGGAAGGCAGCGAAGCTGCTCCCGATGACGATCTCCAATTTATGAGTGATGGTATCCTTAACCTCAGTTACTCAGACCAGAAACGAACCATCTGCATCACCAAGTTTCGCGGCTCTGGTTTCCGGTCTGGCTATCACTCAATCAGATTGACAAGTGCGGGAATGGAAGTTTTCCCCCGTTTGCAGCCGGACGCATACAAGCGGGTATTTGTACCCGAACCTGTTTCCTCCGGTATCCCGGCACTAGACCAACTGCTCCACGGGGGCATTGAGCGGGGTACGATTACGGTGTTGAGCGGCCCTAGCGGTGTCGGTAAAACGACGATCGGCCTCCAGTTTATGAAAGAAGCAGCCGGTAGAGGAGAGCGATCGGTAGTTTTTTCCTTTGAAGAGGACGTAGAACTGCTCGTGCGTCGCTGTCATAACGTCAATATTCCTGCCCAAACGATGATCGAGCGCGGCACCCTGTCGTTGCTGAAAGTGGAACCTCTAAAATTTACGCCCGATGAATTCGCCTACTTGGTGCGTCAGCAAGTTGAGCAGCAACAAACGAGCATCGTTATGATTGACAGTGTATCTGGTTATCGCCTTGCCGTGCGGGGCGAAGATTTAGTCAGTCATTTGCACACGGTATGCAAATATCTGGCAAATATGGGCGTAACCGTGATTTTAGTCAATCAGACCAAAGCTTTTGCTGGCGAATATCAAGGTACTGAATACGGCATCAGTTACCTGGCGGACAATGTAATTTTCTTACGCTATTTCGAGCGCTATGTCAACTCACAACTAGAACTTCGTAAAGTGATTGGGGTGCTGAAAAAAAGATTGAGTGACTTTGAAAAAAGCTTGCGGGAGATTCAAATCACTCGCTACGGCATCAAAATCAGCGAAGCAACGCCGGAAATCAGGGGGATCTTGAGCGACCTCCCACAAGGAGGCAAGGCACCGGAGAGGGATAAACTATGAACGATAAGCCATTGATTCTGG
Source organism: Aerosakkonema funiforme FACHB-1375 (assembly GCF_014696265.1). GTDB lineage: Bacteria > Cyanobacteriota > Cyanobacteriia > Cyanobacteriales > Aerosakkonemataceae > Aerosakkonema > Aerosakkonema funiforme_A. Next base: position 27,577 of record NZ_JACJPW010000003.1, read on the forward strand.
CAGTAGACCGCAATCGGCGCAACTTGGAACTCCTGGCACAATTCTTGGATAAAGAAGGTTACCAAACTATTTGTGCTGCCAGCATAGAAGAGTTCGAGCAAGCATTGAGCGGGGAAACTGAAATTGGGTTGGTTTTGGTAGATCTTTCTGGTTTCGATCGTCAAATTTGGGAGTGGTGCGAGCGAGTGCGAGAGAAACAAATTCCTTTTTTTGTGATTTCACCGAAACAAAGTGCCGCCATTCAACAAGAAAGCCTTGCTCATGGTGCCCGCAATATGCTAGTAAAACCACTTGTGATTAGAGAGTTACTGGGCATTGTTCGAGGCTTGATGGGTACACCAACATGAGCCGTATCTTACTGGTTTTAGACCATAAAAATAACCGTCGCCTACTTTGGGATTGGTTGAGCAAGTATTACGAAGTTGTTCTGCCAGATGAAAACAATCCCGAATGGCTATTCTTGAATTCTGAGTCTGATGTTTGTGCGATCGCTAATTCAGCAGCAACGTCAAACATCGATTTTGATTTGTGTATTTTAGACGGTCTGGCTCTAGACCGGGTATGGCAATGGGTGCAATCAACAAGAGACGCACAGCAGCCAGTTTTTCTACCCTTTCTCCTGCTCACTTCCCGCCAGGAGGTAAGGGTAGCTACCCGACACTTGTGGCAGAGGGTTGATGAGTTAATTATCAGTCCGATTGAGAAGGTGGAATTGCAGGCGCGAGTGGAAATTTTATTGCGAGCGCGAAACCTATCTTTGCACCTTCAAACTGCTAATAACGAGTTGCAAAAAAATAGCGAACTCAAAAGTCATTTGGTGTCAATGGTTTCTCATGAGATTCGCAATCCTCTCTCCCTAATTTTGGGTTTTAGCAAAATACTTGAAGGTCACATAGTTGAATTATCAAGCGCGAAAATAAAAGAATATTTAAAGCAAATTATTCTAGCTGTAGAAAGAATGAACGAGTTAGCAGAAGATTTATTGGTAGTAGGTCGGTTAGACCTTGGAAAACTAGAGTTCAATCCTGCGCCAATATATGTAGAAAGTTTCTGCCGAGTTTTAGTGGAAGAGTTTGCATTTATCGATCGTAATAAGCACAATATTATTTTTCAGTCTCTCTACACAACTGGCTCGGAAAAAACTCCGAGTTTGGCCTTTAACAATCTAACAAAAGCTTGGATGGATGAAGAACTTCTGCGGCATATTTTGTGCAATTTATTATCAAATGCGATTAAATATTCGCCGCCAGGAAGTACTGTACATTTTGACTTTATCTGTTATGACAATAAAATAGTTTTCCAGATAAAGGATGAGGGTATTGGCATTCCTAAAGAAGAACAAAACCGACTATTTGAGGCATTTCATCGAGCTTCTAATGTAGGCAAGATAGCGGGTAATGGTTTGGGGTTATGTATCGTCAAACAATGCGTAGACTTACACGACGGAAAGATAGAAGTTACCAGTGAAGTTGGAAAGGGTACAAAATTTACGGTGACGCTGCCATTGTTACGCTAGCCAGGGGCTAGCGAAAAGTCAAAAATCAAAAGTCAAAAGTCAAAAGTCGGAATTTATTGGGTTTATCCGAACTGTATTCTTCCCTCGCTCTCATTGACTCGATTTTACTGTTCCTGATTTCCTCTTCCTCTTCTTTTTGACTTTTGACTTTTAACTTTTGACTTTCTAGCCCCTATCCCCTAATGGGGGTTCGCTGAAAGTTATCGAGGAAACTTTAATAAGCATCCTGCAACTCGTAAAAATCAGGCGAAATATAATCTTTCCGCAGAGGCCAGCCGACCCAATCTTCCGGCATTAAAATTCGTTTCAGGTTGGGGTGTCCTTCATAGATAATGCCGTACATATCGTAGCTTTCCCGCTCTTGCCAGTCTGCGGTTTTCCAAATCCAGTAGACAGAAGGAACTCTGGGGTTATCGCGTGGTAAAAATACCTTGACGCGCACTTCATCTGGGCGATCGGCATTATCGCTGACTCTGATTAGATGGTAAAAGCTGACTAATTCCTGTCCGGGCCCCAAATCGTAACCACCTTGACACTGGAGGTAGTTAAAACCGTAGGCATAAAGGGCTGTACAGATGGGGATGAGGAAATCTGGCTCAACTTTGATGATTTCTACACCTTCATGGTCAGCTTCCAAAGCTTGATGGTCAAAACCGTTTTCTGCCAGCCACTGAGATGCTTTACCCGCTTGGACGATTTGAGATTCTTCAGCCACGTTGAACCTCCTGCTTTTGCGATGCGATCAGAGCGGGCGGTACGGGGGTGCCGATCGCTTCGATCAATTCTTTGGGCGGTTCTTGACGAGTTGCTGATTGTAGATATTTTCCAGTCAAAATGTCCGGTACAGCTTTCATCTTGTGGGTAGTGCTGTAATAGCGATGAGTTTGGCGAGATTTTGCCCGATCTTGAATCGAATCGTTACCGATTTTCTTCCGCAACTTGACGATCGCATCCATAATTGCTTCTGGACGAGGCGGACAACCGGGTAAATAGACATCTACCGGAATCAGTTTATCCACACCGCGAACTGCGGTTGGGGAATCAACGCTAAACATCCCACCTGTAATAGTACAGGCTCCCATCGCAATCACATACTTAGGCTCTGGCATTTGCTCGTAGAGACGAACTAGAGCTGGTGCCATTTTCATTGTGATCGTACCTGCGGTGATGATTAAATCCGCTTGTCTGGGACTGGAACGGGGAACCAAACCGAAGCGATCGAAGTCAAACCGGGAGCCGATCATTGCCGCTACTTCAATAAAGCAGCAAGCAGTCCCGAACAGCAGAGGCCATAAGCTAGAAAGACGCGCCCAGTCGTAGAGGTCATCAACTGTGGTGAGGATGACATTTTCCGATAAGTCTTGGGTGACAGAAGAGCGCTCAATCGGATTGAGGATGATATTTTTGTAATCATCCATTGCTTGGGTATTGGTTATCGAGTTTATGACCATTCCAGGGCTCCTTTGCGCCATGCGTAAACGAGAGCAACGACAAGAATCGCGATAAAGATCAGTGCTTCAATAAAGGCCAGGAGTCCCAGCCGATGGAAGGCGACAGCCCAGGGATAGAGGAAAACCGTCTCAACGTCAAAAACGACGAAGACGAGAGCGAACATATAGTAGCGAATGTTGAACTGAATCCAAGCTCCCCCAATAGGTTCCATACCCGATTCATAGGTAGTGCGCCGCTCTGGGCCGCGACGAGAAGGGCGAAGTAGCTTAGATGCTGTAAGAGCGAGGGCAGGAACTAGGCTGCAAACAATCAGGAAGCCTAGCAAATACTCATAGCCACTGAGGACAAACACAATTAATAGCTACCGCTTTGGCGAAAGGACATTTGTTACTTACTCTTTACATTTTGCCATTGTGCCGCTCTGTATGGTAGTTCTCTTGCTCAGGCTGGGGATGGGAAAACTATGACTGAGGAGAAATCGATCGCAGTATGTCATAATTTGTAACAGAGTTTTTAAGCTTTAACCGCAAACTCGATACCAAGCCGGAGCTATGAGCAATCAAGCTGTTGATGTCAAAGCGCTAGATCGCTATGAATGTAGCGCCTGTGGCTATGTTTACGAACCTGCAAAGGGTGACGATAAAAAAGAAATTCCTCCAGGAACTAGCTTTGAAGAGTTACCCGTTGATTGGCGCTGTCCCGTTTGTGGTGTGCGGAAGTCAGCCTTTCGCAATATAGGGCCCATAGGATCTCCGTCGGGATTCAAGGAGAATCTCGGCTATGGTTTGGGTGTGAATAAGTTGACGCCAATGCAGAAGAATATACTGATTTTTGGCGGTTTGGCACTAGGGTTTTTATTCTTCCTCAGTCTTTACGGTTTGCAATGAGAGGTTTTACAGAAATTTCCAAAACAATGCGATCGCTCTTTCAATCTTGGCAAAGAGTAGCAGCTTTATTGGCTGTTGTTTTCCTTTGTCTGGCTTGCAGTAAAGTTCCGGCGATAAGTCAAAACCCTTGGCAAGTAGTTTCTACACCCACAGATGCTAACTTGATGGATATCGCTTTTACCGACAACCCGATGCACGGATGGTTAGTCGGTAGCCGAGCTACTCTGCTGGAAACAACAGACGGCGGCGAAACTTGGCAAGCTAGAGAACTGGATTTGGGTGACAAAAAATACCGCCTCAACTCGGTGAGTTTCAGTGGTGAGGAAGGGTGGATTGTGGGCGAACCTGCCCTGCTGCTGCATACCGACGATGAAGGAAAAACTTGGTCTCGCATCCCTCTTTCCGAAAAGCTTCCCGGCAGTCCCAATACTATAGTGGCATTAGGGCCTCAGTCGGCAGAGATGACGACTGATGTAGGAGCCATTTATAAAACGACGGACGCTGGACAAAACTGGAAAGCCCTGGTGCAGCAAGCTTTTGGGGTACTTCGCAATATTTCTCGCTCTCCTGATGGGAAATATGTGGCAGTTTCCGCTAACGGCAGTTTTTACTCTACGTGGGAACCAGGACAGGATGCCTGGGTGCCTTACAATCGCAATAGCTCCCGCCGAGTCCAGAATATGGGTTTTACTAAGGATGGTGGGCTGTGGATGCTAGCTCGTGGCGGTCAGGTTCAATTTACCGACCCTCAAGATCCCCAAAAGTGGCTGGAAGCAGAATATCCAGAGATGTCTACTAGCTGGGGATTGCTTGATTTAGCTTATCGCACGCCGTCAGAAATTTGGGTGGCTGGTGGCAGCGGTAATTTGCTGTGTAGCTTTGATGGCGGCAAAACTTGGCAAAAAGACCGCGATGTTGAAGATGTGCCTTCTAATTTGTACAAGGTTGTCTTTTTATCGCCGGAAAAGGGCTTTATTATCGGTCAAAGAGGCACTTTGCTGAAATATGAAGGTGCAGTTGACGCTGCTTGAAACTTGTACCGCTCGGTGCGATCGCCGATCGCAAAGAAAGTTTCCCATTTACCTGGGTAGCTTGCTTGTGAGAGTTTGTAATGTTTCGTATCATATTGATTAAGCTTCGATCTTGTTGTTGGAGGAGAACATGGCAGGCACTACAGGTGAGCGTCCGTTTTCGGACATTGTGACAAGCATCAGATATTGGGTGATTCACAGCATCACCATTCCAATGTTGTTTATTGCTGGCTGGCTGTTTGTGCAGACAGGTCTGGCCTATGATGCTTTTGGTACGCCTCGGCCTGATGAGTACTACACTCAAACTAGGCAAGAAGTGCCTATCCTGAGCGATCGCTATAACGCAGTAGACCAAATCGAACAGTTTGTCGAAAAGTAGTTTCAATCCTTGGTTTTGAATTATGACTTCCCGCACCCCTGGAAATGAGCCCGTTACTTATCCAATTTTTACTGTGAGATGGCTGGCAGTTCATACTCTAGCTGTTCCTACGGTATTCTTTTTAGGCGCGATCGCTGCCATGCAGTTTATTCACCGATAGGAGTAACCAATGCCAACTAGATCTCCGAATCCAAATAACCAGCCTGTTGAGTTAAACCGTACTTCTCTTTTTTTGGGCTTACTCCTGATTTTTGTTCTCGGTATTCTCTTCTCCAGTTATTTCTTTAACTAACTGGACAGAATTCCATATCAATGTGAGAAAATTTAACGGCGTCATTGTTGCATTGCTGAGGAGATTTAAGCTATGTCTGGAAGTGGAAGAATTCCTTTGTGGATCGTGGCGACGATCGCCGGAATTGGTGTACTGACAGTTGTGGGACTTTTCTTTTACGGGGCTTATGCAGGTATAGGGTCTTCGATCTAAAGATTCCTCTAACTTGATATAAGCTAGCCTCTTTAAGTAGGCTAAATGTTCTCAAATTGGTTTATCATAAAACCGCCTATCTAAATTAGAAAGGCGGTCTTTTAATTTTCGTCAATAGTCAGCCGCTGTGATACCAAATCCGGGTTGATTACCCCCTTTATCGCGATCGGCTGTAGAGACGTTTTATGAAACGCCAAAAATCCAAATCTACTGGTGTGGACTGCAAAACCCACACCAATAACGTTGTAGGTGTGGGTAGTTTATATATCTAAATCATTAGTGGGGAAGGTGGGTAAATTGGCGGGAATGACTGTACGATCGACTGTGGCTTTGTGGCTTTGGCGTTCTGTATGCACTTCAACGCAGATAGCTTCGATGCGAATTTGCAAAACTCCCAAGGGAACTGTGATTTGAGCGATCGTTTCCAAGCTTCCCCACGGATCGGCATAAAAATCGCCTATCCAGCGCGGACTTTCGAGGATCGATCGCGTCTGGAGGTCGGAAACCCACAGTTTAACACCGAGTCGCGGTTGTCGCATCGGCATTTTGATGCGGAAGCGAACAGGTTGTCCGGCGATCAGTTCGCCTTCCGGTACTGTTAATTCCGGCATTGGGATGGGTTCGTCTTGGGAAGTGGCAGAGGTATCCCATAATACTTCTTCTGGAGTGGCGATCGCATCCGACTTCTTACGAGCAAGGCTTTTTTGACGAGGCGGTTCTGGTATTTCATCGTCTACAACAATCTCGTAGGCTGTCAAGTCCACCTCTGTCGGAGTGGATTTGTCACTCAAAACTGTCGGTACTTCTGCTGGAGTGGTGTCTGTATCGAAAATCTCGTCAAGATTTAACTCAGCGGACAGGTCAGCGTCAGTAGCGATCGCATTTAAGCGCGACCAAAAACGCTGTTGCAGATTGAGAGATTGGAAAGCTGTATCTTCAACAGAAGGCGAAATTTCAGTTTCAGCAACTGTTTCAGTAACTGTTTGAGTAACTTCTGTTTGCGTTTCCGTATCGCTGCTGGGTGCTTCTGCTATCGCTTCTGGACTGGAATCCTGTGCGATCGGGGATGGAGAGATTTCCTGGGTCGATTGTACTTCCGTTTCGGTGGATAACTGTTCCGGTGTGGCGGCGATCGGATCTGTTTGTGCAGACTCACCCTGAATTTCAGGATTTGTGGCGGGTGCAAATGCTGAAACTTGATGAAATTTAGGCAGTTTAATGCGTTTAGATGCTGTTTTGGCTGAATCCGATTTATGTAGCAGAGGCGGTAAAGGCCCAGCGGTAGATGGTTGTAAGGGTCGAAAGACGACAGATTTAGGAGTTTCTTCCTCGTCGAGGTCAGATGAATCTGAATCTGGTGTGGGTGTTTTTGCTGGTGTTTTTGCTGGTGTTTTTGCTGCTTGTGCTGGCGGATCGATAACTTCTGCTTCGCTGAAGTTATCGGCGATCGCACTCAGCAAGTCATCTAAATCGCTTGTGACAGTAAAAGATTTACTTACCAGAACTAGCGGATCGTCTTCTGGCGTTTCTGTAGCGTTGTAGAGAGTGATTTCGCCTAAAATCAGACGAGTTTTGCTGTTAGGCGGAATTTGAATATCGCACGAAAAAGTGAAGGGTATTCCTTGTCCCGACAATTGCTGCTGGCGATCCCCCAAAATCTTAGCATTTTGCGGATCGCGCAAGCTTATTCGCAATTTACCGTTAAAAATGGGTTGTCTACCGGAAGCTCGATCGCGATCGGTTTCTGGAAGCGAGACTTCTCCTGATAGTGTAAAAGATTGGCCTTGACGAGCAACGTAGATTTCTTTATTGAGCGTTAGCCGCAGCGGATAAGAGTTAGTATTCTCTGCTTTTGGCGTAAAAACTGGTGCCCAAGGGTTAGATGGTTCGGATTCTGTATTTTTTGGTGGAGTATCTACTTGTTTCTGGGCTGCTGTTGGTTGTACTGGTATAGCATTCTCTGACAGATCTTTGGATGCTACCGACAAGTTATCGCCAGAATGGTTTGCCGCTTCGGGATTCGGGTCTGGGGATTCTGTCATCTCGCCTAAATCTGCCAGGGAAACACCTGCGCTATCCTCAATGTTCTGTTGGGAAGCTGTATTTTGAGGTTTTGGCAAGACTTGCAGGCGGAGGGTATGCTTCCAGGAATTGCCCATCAAATCCGTAATTAAATCCGGACGACAGCGCATTTCCCAGATACCCGGCTTGAGATCGGTAAAGGGAATCACCACCATCAATCCTTCCGGACTGGTGCGGCGCGATCGCTTTTGCATCCTGCGTATGGGCGGATCTTCGTCTGTGGAGTCGTGAGTAATCCGCACGTCCACTTCCGTATCTGCACGGCTAGAACGGGCAACAATGCGATATCGTCCTTCCTGGAGTTCGACATCTGGCGATACCAGGAGTTGCCAGGAGCGATCGCCTTCTTTCTGGATCAGAAATTCCCAATATTCCATCTTGATGTGAAGATAGCGCCGTTCGCACTTAATTCTAGACTAGGGACAAGGATTGAGCAATTGGTGGAGCCAAGAGACTGGGTTGTCAGATCCAATCTGTCGATCGTTCTTTCTTACCTCAGCGATGGAAAACCGGGTAGAATTTACCGCCAGTCTGAAAGTAGCTATTAAAACCTACATACAAACATACAAAAAAACATCAGCAATCAGATGGGCTTTTTGTGCGAGCGATGATATCAAGGTAATTCGGGATAATTTTTGATTACGGGCAGAATCCAGGAGACAGCGATTAAGATCCAAATCAGATCTTTAAAGGGAACTAATGCCACTAAACAGGCTGCGCCCTTACATTGGCAAGGGTTATCGCCAGATCCCGTTACGCCTCGCCCTAGTTGTGCCATTTGTCTTGCAAATCTCGGCAGCAGTGGGGCTAACGGGGTATTTATCCTTTCGCAATGGGGAACAAGCGGTAAATGAAGTAGCCCAACAATTGCGGCTAGAAATTGGCGATCGCATTCACCAAGCCCTCACTTATTACCTGGAAACACCCAACACGCTCAACCGAGTTAATATTAACGCTATGCGTCTCGGACAATTAAATTTGGAAGATACTGGCAGTCTGACTCGTCAATTTTGGAGCCAGCGCCTTTTAATAGATAAAGACAAAGTATCTGCTATTTATTTTGGCAGCGCCACAGGAGAATTTTTCGGTTTAGGATTTCAAGATAATAAAAGATGGGAAATAGGCAGAGCGGGAAAATCAACAGGCGGTAAATTTTTCAGCTTTGATATCGATCCGGAAGGCAATCCTACCCGTTTGCTACAAGTAGGCAATGCTTACGACCCGCGAGTGCGACCTTGGTATAAAAAAGCAGTCCAAAAAGGTAGAGAAACCTGGAGCGAAATTTACATTGATTTCAAAGAACCGCGTTTGAAAGTTACTCTCGCCCAACCCATTTATGGAAAAACAAGTGAATTACGGGGAGTTGTCGGTGTTGATTTTGTACTTTCCCATATGCAAGAGTACCTCAAACAATTAAAAATTGGTAAAACCGGATTGACTTTCATCATGGAGCGTTCTGGCGAAATGGTAGCCTCTTCTACTGAAGAAGAACCTTTGTTGAGAGACAGCCACGGCAAAGTTAAAGCGCGGTTATGGGCTAGAAATAGTAGGATACCGTTAATTAAAGCTGCTATTGAATATTTAGATAAATCTGCTAACTTTGAAAAAATAGATACGACAAAACAATTTATTTTTAGAACAGCCGATCGGCAGCAATTCTTACAAATAACTCCCTTAAAAGACAACAAAGGAATTGATTGGCTGATTGTAGTAATTATTCCAAAGACTGATTTTATGGAGCAAATTAACGCCAATAATAGGATGACATTTTTATTGTCTTTGACAGCTTTATCTATTTCTATTTCTTGTGGATTTTTGACTTCTCGATGGATCGCCATTCCTATTTCTAGATTGGGTACAGCATCGCAAAAGATAGCGAATGGTCAATTAGCGCAAAAAGTGGAGGGAGGAAGTATTGCAGAATTGAATATTTTAGCGCAATCTTTCAACAAAATGGCAGCACAATTGCAGGAGTCATTTCTAGCTTTAGAAAAAGCAAATGAAGAGTTAGAGCAACGAGTCATCGAACGGACAGCAGCACTGCAAATAGAACAAGAAAAGTCCGAACGTTTGTTGCTGAATATTTTACCAAAACCAATCGCCGAAAAGTTAAAAAATGACACTAGCGCAATTGCCGAACAATTTAATGAAGTCACTATATTATTTGCGGATATAGTTGGCTTTACACCGCTTTCCGCTCAAATTTCTCCCATAGAATTAGTCAATTTACTCAACGAAATTTTTTCCAAATTCGATCAGTTAGCGGAACAACATGGTTTGGAAAAAATTAAAACGATCGGCGATGCGTATATGGTAGTGGGAGGCTTACCCATTCCCAGACATGACCACGCAGAGGCTGTCGCAGCAATGGCGTTAGATATGCAAAAAGCGATCGTGCAATTTCGCACTCATACAGGAGAACCTTTTCAAATTCGCATCGGGATTAATTCTGGCCCAGTAGTAGCCGGAGCGATCGGGTTAAAAAAGTTCATCTACGATCTATGGGGAAATACGGTTAATGTTGCTTCTCGCATGGAATCTCAGGGATTACCAGGCTGCATACAAGTTTCCTTTGATACCTACCAACAACTAAAAGATAAATTTATTTTGGAAGAACGGGGTATCATTTCCGTGAAAGGGAAAGGCGAGATGAAAACCTATTGGCTCAAAGGGTGAGCTTGACCGAAAAAAAGGGTTTCAGGCTTCCCATTTCAAGGGGAACATCCAAAAATTTTCCCGAACTTCAACTAAAACCGCAGGAGTCCCCCGCCATAAAACGAGCGTAGCAATGTTTTTGGCGACGGGGTGTGCGACGAACGAACAAATACTGTACTTGTCATTATCACCTTCACGCAATACGATAATATTACTATCTCGTGAAGACCATGCAAGTTATTACCGCCAATGTGCTAAGTGCGGTCATACATCTAAAGCTAATCGACCGAACAAGGGCTTGCTATTTCACTGCGAATGTTGCGACTTTGAACTACACGCCGATTTGGTGGGAAGTAGAAACATTGCACTTAGAGCGTTGCTTATCCGACAAGATTGGATGAGTACGGGGATTTTGTCAGCATCCCCTGATGTATCGAGTGATGAAACCTCATCCGGAATTCTGCAAAGGTTTTCGGAATTGAGGTGGAGCTTAGATACAAGCCCCCACGGTATTTGTGAGGCTGAAGGCTCACAAATCAGTGGTGGGTAGTTGACACTCAGTCATTTCAAGGCCCAGCCAATCCAAAATCCAAAATCCAAAATCCAAAATTCCCTGACACTCTCCCACTCCCCCACTCTCCCCCTTCCCCTCTCTCTTCTTTTAACTCACCAGCACAAAAGCGCTCTGGGTATGGCCATCAAGTAATAAGATAGAAAATAGCCTCGGTTACCGACTTTCACTATATATCTGGTATTTGACGCGACAATATTTATGGCCGCGTCAAACGTCTCAGTATAAAAGAGGCAAAGTTTTTGTAACAAGTTCTACAGAATTGGAACATGGAAAGTCTGTATCCAATAAGAGTTTTGCGTCTTATTCACTTGTCAAGATGAGTTTATGAGTTCTCCCATTCGCTTCCTCATGTGCCCGCCCGACCACTACGACGTGGATTATGTAATTAACCCGTGGATGGAAGGAAACGTTCACAAATCGTCACGCGATCGCGCCGTGGATCAGTGGCAGGGACTTTACCACATCCTCAAAGACCACGCGATCGTAGATTTGGTCACACCGCAAAAAGGTTGGCCGGACATGGTATTTACCGCTAACGCCGGTTTGGTCTTGGGTGAAAACGTAGTTCTCAGTCGCTTTTACCACAAAGAGCGACAAGGGGAAGAACCTCACTTCAAAGAGTGGTTCGAGTCCCAAGGCTACACGGTACATGAGTTGCCCAAAGACCTACCTTTTGAAGGTGCTGGCGATGCTTTGCTCGATCGGGAAGGACGCTGGCTGTGGGCTGGATACGGTTTCCGCTCGGAACTCGACTCCCACCCCTATCTTGCCAAATGGCTGGATATCGAAGTGCTATCGTTGCGGCTGACAGATGAGCGGTTCTACCATCTGGATACCTGCTTCTGTCCTCTCAGCGGTGGCTACTTGCTCTACTATCCAGCCGCGTTTGATTCTTACTCGAATCGCTTAATTGAAATGCGGGTCGCACCAGAAAAGCGAATTGCCATTGAGGAAGCGGATGCGGTCAACTTCGCTTGCAATGCGGTGAACGTAGATAGCGTTGTCATTATGAACAAGGCGAGCGATAGCCTGAAACAGCGCTTGCGTCATGTGGGATTCAGCGTGGTGGAAACGCCGCTGACGGAATTTCTCAAAGCTGGTGGAGCGGCTAAGTGCCTGACTCTGAGGGTAACCGAGCCGGTGCGGACAGAAGTACACGCGAATGTGTCAGTGGAAAGTCGCACGATTCGGATGGAAGGTCACTTGCTGGATGCCGGTCTGATCAGTCGCGCTTTAGACTTGGTTGTAGACACTGGTGGTAGTTTCCAAGTACTGAATTTCAATTTGGGAGAGCAACGCCAAAGTACTTCTTCGGCGGAAGTGAAGGTGTCGGCTCCTTCTCACGACATCATGGAAGAGATCATGACCCAGCTGATCGATCTGGGTGCTTTGCCTCGTCCGCAAGAAGTTTGCGATGTCAATACCGCATCTGTGACGCAAGCGGGTGTCGCTCCCGATGATTTTTACGTTACAACTATTTATCCGACAGAAGTGCGGGTGAATTGCCAGTGGGTGAGGGTGCAAAATCAGCGTATGGATGGCGCGATCGCAGTTAACCACACTCCTGATGGCCTAGTAGCTCGCTGCAAGTTGCTGCGGGATCTGGAAGTGGGAGATCTGGTAATTGTGGGTGTGGAAGGTATCCGCACGATCCGCAAGACTGAATCCCGCGAACAGCGTAATACCCAGGAATTCAGCTTTATGGGTGCGGGTGTTTCCAGCGAACGCCGTGTGGAATTAGTTGTGGAACAAATTGCCTGGGAACTGCGCCAAATTCGCGATCGCGCTGGCAAGGTGGTGGTAACGGCTGGGCCGGTAGTAATTCATACTGGTGGCGGCGAACACCTGTCGCGTCTGATCCGGGATGGCTACGTACAGGCGTTGCTGGGTGGAAATGCCATCGCTGTCCACGATATCGAGCAAGCGATGATGGGCACCTCGTTGGGTGTGGATATGAAACGCGGTGTCGCTGTGCGTGGCGGACACCGACATCACTTGAAGGTAATTAATACTGTTCGTCGTTGCGGCAGTATTGCCAATGCGGTGGAAATGGGAATTATCCGCAGTGGTGTGATGTACGAGTGCGTTCGCAGCAATGTGCCGTTCTGTTTGGCAGGTTCGATTCGGGATGATGGCCCCTTGCCGGATACGCAAATGGATTTGATTAAGGCGCAAGAAGAATATGCCCGCTTGTTGCAAGGTGCGGATATGATTTTGATGCTGTCTTCGATGTTGCACTCGATCGGTGTGGGCAATATGACGCCTGCTGGGGTGAAGATGGTGTGTGTGGATATTAACCCGGCGGTGGTGACGAAATTGAGCGATCGGGGTTCGATCGAATCTGTTGGTGTCGTTACCGATGTGGGATTATTCCTCAGTTTGCTGGTGCAACAGTTGGATAAGTTGACCAGTCCTTATAGTCTCGCTCAAAAAGTCTAACCAAGTGGGTGGGCAATGCCCACCCTACTACTGATTGTGGGAAAGTCAAAAGTCAAAAGTCAAAAGTCAAAAGTCAAAACTTACAATTTCTTCCCTTTTCCTTTTTCCCTTTTCCCTTTTCCCTTTTCCCCCTAGCCCCTAACCCCTAACCCCTAACCCCTAGCTATATTTTAATTTTGCAGGGCAGTTTGATGGTAAAAGTCGTGCCAATTCCCACTTCGCTTTCGACAGCGATCGTGCCACCGTGTAATTCAACAGCTTTTTTGACAACTGTCAATCCCAAACCATTCCCTGCGATCGCACCCACATTACTGCACCGATGAAACGCTTCAAACAATTTTCCTAAATCTTTTTGCGGGATACCGATTCCTTCGTCTCGCACGCGGAAAATTACTACTTTTTCAGTTGTCAATATTCCTTGTTCATTTGTGATTTCTTCTCTTGCACTGACTCCCGATTCCTCACAAATGAGTTCTAAGTATACCGTGCCTCCATTGGGAGAATATTTGATAGCGTTAGTTAGTAAATTAGACAAAATATGCTGTAGTAGGCGTTGATCTATTATGGCAACGATAACACCATCAGAAACAAATTTTAGTCGGTGCTTACCATTAGCACTTAATTGCATTCTTTCTACGAAATGATAGCAAAATTCTGATAAATTAAGTGGTGCTGGATTAAACTGTAATTGGTCAGCTTCCGCTCGACCGACGATGAGTATATCCTCGATCATTTGGTTCATATTTTGGATAGCTGAATGAATTAAACGCAGACATTTGGCTTTGCTTTCTTCATCCCAGTGCGTGCGGTTAAATTCGAGCAATTTCGTAGAAGCTACTAAGGCAGTTAACGGATTGCGTAACTCGTGAGCTGCCATTGCAACATATTTGCTTTGGCGAAGCACTTGTTGTTGTGCGATTTGCCGGAGTTCTTCTGAGCTTTCCAAAGCTTGACGCATTTTTGTTTCCAATTCATATCGGTGCAGCGCTATTTCTATAGTTGCGTGCATATCTTTCTGTTGGAAAGGTTTCAGAATATACCCAAACGGGTCTGTTAATTTAGCTCTGTTTAATGTTTCTTCATCGGCATAAGCTGTTAAGAAGACTATCGGAATATGATAGTTATTCCTAATCTTTTCAGCAGCAGTTATGCCGTCCATATTTCCTTCTAACACAATGTCCATTAAAACTAGATCGGGTTGTGTTTCTTCTGCTTTTAGAATGGCTTCTTCTCCAGTAGTGGCAATTGCCGTTACTGTGTAACCCAGCTTTCTCAATCTTCCTGCTACATCTTCTGCTACAATAATTTCATCTTCTACTACCATAATTTTTTGATTAGCCATTTTCTTAAAACCTCCGGCGGTAATTTAATTTAGAAAAAGTAATTGTAAATTGCGTACCGTTATGGCGATCGACTTCCAGAACACCCTTAAGCTGACGTGTCAGTATACGGACTAATCGCAAACCCAGTGTTTCTGCGGTTTCTATATCGAAGTCAGGCGGTAAACCAACGCCGTTATCACCAATTTTTAAGTGAAATTGGTGAGAATTAGCTTGGCTAAATATAATACTAATTTGACCTTGATTTCCTTTGGGAAAAGCATATTTGAGCGAATTAGAAACCAGTTCATTTATAATTAAACCACAGGGTATGGCTGTTTCTATATTGAGAAAAATTTTGCCTACTTGAAGGTTGAGATGGATGCTATTACGGGTGCAACCAAAAGACTGAAACAAATTAGCAGCTAGGTTTTCAATATATTCCGCGAAGTTAATGAGATCTAAATGCTCGGATTGATATAATTGCTCGTGAATAAGTGCCATTGAATGGATGCGGTGCTGGCTTTCGCGAAATAGAGCGCTCGTCTGATCGTCGTTGACAGATTGGGATTGCAGTTCTAGCAAACTGGAAATTACCTGCATATTGTTTTTGACGCGATGGTGAATTTCCTTGAGCAGAGTTTCTTTTTCCTGCAAAGAAGCTTTGATTTGTGCTTCTGCTTGCTTGCGATCGCTGATATCTTCCACAACCAGAATAAAATACTTCGGCTCACCCGTATTACCGCGCAAAAGCGATACGGTCATATTCACCCAAACCGCTAAACCATCTTTACGAATGTAGCGTTTCTCCATCGAGTAATTGTGAATTTCACCTGTCGATATCTGGCGGTAGTATGCTAAGTTTGTTGTTAAGTCATCGGGGTGGGTTATCTGTGGGAAAGTCTTTTGTTGCAGTTCTGCTACTGTGTAACCTACAATATCGACAAACTTTTGATTGGCTAGAAAAAACTGACCGGATAGCAACACCTGTGCGATCCCGACCGCCGCTCGATCGAAAATGCTCCGAAAGCGCTCCTCGCTCTCTCGCAAAGCTGCTTCTACCCGCAAACGCTCTGCAATTTCCTGGCGCAGTAGTGCGTTCGCAATCTTTAATTCAGATGTGCGCTCTTCAACTCTAATTTCTAGCTCTTGTTTAGCTTGTTGCAGTACAGAAATAGCTTGTTTGCGTTCGCTGATATTTTGCGAAACAACCATACCAGCGAAGATTTCTCCCTTTTCATTTCTAACTGGCAAAGCCGTCATCGAGTAGATTTGGTCAGCGTATGATAATTCAAAAGTGTTTTGCTCTCCAGCCAGCGCTGCCCGATATTTTGGCTCCAATATTTCCCGGTTTTTTGGCGAAACTGCCTCCCATAAAGTTTGGCCTTCTAAATTTTCTTTAGACAAACCGGCAGCTACCAATTCTTGACCGTCAGCAATGGTGTAGCGAAAATCGCGATCGAATAAAATTACGGCTCCATTAGGGAAATTTTCCACTAAAGTGCGGTAAAGTTTTTCACTTCTTTTAAGCGCGTCTTCTGCCTGCTTTTTCTCCGTGATGTTGCGAACAATACTAATCACTTCTTGTTCTAAAAACGGTAACAGCCTAGTTTCATACCATTGTTCTCCATTTGCCATCGATAAAGAAAATTCTAAAATGACTAACTCGCCAGTTTGAAGAACTTGGTGAATGGCAGAGCAAATTCGATCGCTCACATTTGGGGGCAGCACTTCTGACACTTTTTTGCTAATAAATTGTGTCGGCGGCACATATAAATCTTGCTTTTGTCCCGCATGGTAATCGAGATAAGTTCCATCAGCGTCTACACGAAAGTACAAATCCGGTAAAACCTGAAAAATAGCTTCCATCTCGGAAGTTTTGCGTCGCAATTTCTCTTCTGCCAGTTTTTGTTCGCTAATATTGTGACTGACTGTAGCTAAGCCGATCGTTTCTTTTGTCTGCGGATCTTCGATCGCAAATCCATGCACCCGCATCGGAATCAACTCGCCAGTTTGAAAATGCCCAAATCCCAATTCCCCTTCCCATCGACCTGCCTGCCGTATACTGGGCAACACTTCCTGTAACCAAAACTCTCGGTCTTGCGGATGAACAAAGTCCAGCAGGCATTTGCTGGAAACTGCATCTACCGCTGCGAGTCCGATCGGCTGACAACCGGCCTGATTTACGTAAAGCAATTGGCCATTTAGCGCTGCGATCGCAATAAAGTCGTAGCTGTTTTCTACCAAAGCGGCTAACTTTTCCCGTTCTTGGGCTGCTTGCTTGCGAGCGGTAATATCTATAACAGTGCCGAGAGTTTGTGCGGGGGAACCGTCAGGATTTCTAGAAAAAACAGTGTCCCGACTCATAAACCAGCGCCATTCACCGTTAGCGTGTCTGAGGCGATACTCAGTTTCACTCGCTTCTCCATCCTTGAGTGCGGGAAACGATGCGACTAATTTAGATATTCTGGCCCAATCTTCAGGGTGCATAATAGTTCGGAACAGAGCGCTTCCTAACTTTTGAATTTCCTCTGGCGTGTAACCGAGAATTGTACTAGCTTGTTGATTGACGTAAATATTGCGGTTTTCGTTCAGATCGTAAATATAAATCAAACCCGGAACTGCTTCTGCAATCCGGTGAATGAAACGCTGACTTTTCTGTAATGCTTCTTCTGCTTGTTTGCGAACGGTGATATCTTGGGCAACTCCGACAATTTGCTTGACAATACCCCGATCGGTGCGATTAAATACGGTCTCTCGACTTTGAAACCACCGCCAATCACCGTTGGCGTGGCGCAAACGATACTCGATTTCCAAAATCTCCCCATCCTCAGCTTGAGCGATTCGTTTTTGAGATTGTTCTACGAGTTGTTCTAAATCATCCGGATGCAGCAGATGAGAAATCAGGTTTGTTTTCATTGGCTCGATTTGCTCTGGCGTATAATCCAGGAACTCGGCAACAGCGCTATTTACATAGACGTTGCGCTGTTCGATGCGATCGTACAGGTACAAAATACCGGGAGTGGCGTCAGCAATGCGTTGGATAAACTGTTCGCGCTCTTGCAGATCCGAAGACGATCGCACCCCTTCGGTAATATCGATGCCAACAGCTATTATATATTCAACTTCTTTACACTTATTTAAAATCGGCGTATTCGACCAGGCAATCAGTCGGCGAGAACCATCTTTCGCCACCCAGTAGTTTTCGCAATAATTCGGAGAACTATCAGCAGTAATTCTGCCACAGACAGCTTTAACTCGCTCTCTTTCTTCTGGCAGTAAGAACAGATTGTGGACTTGTTTACCTCGGACTTCCCGAAACGAGTAACCCGTAGTTCTCTCACAAGCCCGGTTAAAGCGGACAATGCACTTGTGGCGATCGAGAACTACAATCAAAGCGGCGGAAGTGTTCAGCAAAGCCGACATGAATTTGCGCTCTTGTCTCAGCCCTGCTACAAGCCGTTTTTGGCCATCGAGTTGCCTTTGCAAAGCTGCATTCGCTCTCCTTAGCTCGAATGTTTTTTCTGCTACTTGTCTTTCTAATTCTTCAGTCAGATGGCGCAGTCGAGCCTCTGCTTGGCGAGCAAGTTCTGTCTGCACGTGTAATTGCTCTTTTAGTTGTTGTAGTTCAGATGTTTGCTCAACATCTGCTGCTGCTAATTCTTCCATAATTATTATTTGTTGTCGCGATAAATAGGTTAGGTTCGTTACCGCGTTCCTCAATTAAATAAATCTTAGCTAACCGAGCGCAGTATTTGCGATCGCAAGTTCATCCTAAGTAATACCAAATCCGGGTCTGCTACGGCCTTTTTTAACCTCTATCTTCTTCTGCTACTCCCCCAATCCCCCGCTCTGCCGCTCTGCCGCTCTCAAACTGTCCTCAATAATAACGGGGCTAATCGTAGCGTATTTGGTATAATTTCCCTTTTTTCTCTAGGCTTAGCAATATCAAACTTACCCTTCAGCCCGCAGGTGGCCTAAAAAATGTAGCCCCATAAAAAGGGCGGTAGTTGTACCAGTAACATTTATTTCTCCCCTATAAACTTTTTCCATAACTTCAGAAATGGGAACCAATTCAACTTCAATATCTTCTGTAATATCCAGATTACGCTTACCAGAGTACGTAACATTTTCAGTCAGAAACAGATGAATTTTATTCGTATCCTTAATCGGATTATCGTATAGCGTTGCTAGCTTAATCATTCGATCGGCAACATAACCCGTCTCTTCTTGGAGTTCCCGACGTGCGGCAGTTTCCGCACTTTCTGTTTCCGGATCGAACCCCCCAGCGGGAAGTTCTAACATAATTTCATTAGTCGCGTGTCTGTATTGACGAACAAAAACAACTTCTCGGTTTGGGGTGACAGGAAATACTAAGGCTATATCCGGTCTAACGATGATAAAAAAATCATCAATAACTTTACCGTTAGGCAATTCTATTTCATCTTGCCTGATTGTTACCCATTTGTTGTTAAAAACAAATTGGGAATTAAGGGTTTTCCACTTTTCAATCATTGGTAATATGTCCTAGTGATTGGAAATTTTCAGCAATCATAATGGCAAAAAATTAATCATAGCTCATCAACGATGACTAATGACTAATACGTAACCATTCAGTAATACCATCGGCGATCGCATCTGCCATTTTCTGTTGTTCTTGCGGATTCATCACCAATTCAAACTCATTTGGATTGCTCATAAAACCGAGTTCTAACAATATTGAAGGTGCGGTTGCCGGACGAGTTAAGGCTAAATTATTCCAAAACACACCGTATTCAGGACGCCCCAACTTTTGCACTACATAATTTTGGATAAACATCGCCAAACTATGAGCTTGTGGATGATACCAAAAAGTGGAAAATCCCTTAGTATTTTCGGCATCACCATTATCTGGTAAAGAATTGTGGTGAATGGAAATAGCGATCGCAGGTTGCAACTTATCGATGATCGCCACCCGGTCTTGCAGCGACAGCTCGCGATCGTCCTCCCGCGTCATGTACACTGTAGCACCCTGCGCCACCAGTCGGTCTTTTATCAGCTTTGAGATCGTGAGATTGACATTTTTTTCCAAATAACCGTTTGGCCCCGCTGCGCCTGGTTCAGCACCGCCGTGACCCGGATCGAGAAGAATTTTAATCCCGGATAAACTCTTTTGAGATTCTTTTGTTCTATTGGGGGAATGTCGCAAAGTTAGCACCAAGTTGCTACTTTCATATCTCATCTGATAACCCCATTGTTGCTGGGATTTCAGATTAAAAGTATATTGCACTTGCGAGGGTGCTACTTGTTGCCAATCTAAGCGGGCAACAATTGGGTCATCATCAAAGCGAATGATATCGGTTTGAGCGGTAGTATTGTAGAGAGTAACAGCGAGAGTGCTAGAGCCCTGCTGTACGCTAACTGGCACCGGTACTTGCAGGGGAAAGATAACTTCTGTCGCACCGGGAACCTGACGGGTGCGAAGAGTGCGAATAATCGAAGTAGGCGGTGCAGCAGCTGGAATAATCCTGACTTCCTTATCTTCTATCCAACCACCATAATCCAGTCGCAACCATTTTCCTTCGCGACCGGTTACCGTTGCTTGCGTTCCTTTCGGCAAAGGCGTCAGACGAGAATAGTCAGTCCCTGCGCCAGTGCGAGTAATCGCAGAATCTACAATTACTTCTGCTATTTCTAACTGCGTTGGCGATAAAATTTCAATATTTCCCTGCGCCATCTGAGTGGTACTTTTGCCGTTGATTGAAAGTTGAAATTGAGGACGCCCCAATTTTCCAGCCGCGTTAGCTTTAGCACAACCTTGGTATTGACCGTTAAAAGAGCGAGGATTGGTTTGATATTGTCCGGTCAACGCGGCATAATTGGATGGCACTTCTGCCACTGGTGACTGAGGTACGAGAGGAATAGTTTGATTTCCCAATTTTACAGAGACGGTGGCGTTGGGAGGTGCGATCGCGCTAAAACAAATCAGTTCACCAGACAATTTAGCAACATCCACCCCCGGCTTGAGGGAATCTTTCCCAAACGCCAGACCCACCGGACGACTCGGTTGACTTGACACTCGCGTTACCCTAATCTGGCGTACCTGACCTCCATAGCGGAATGTAAAAATATTATTTCCCAGTCGCAGCGGCAAACTGGGCGCAAAATGTCCCGTCGGACTTCTTTGGATTACTTTGCCATTCACCAGCACACTTCCACCTGCTGGTGCTGTTCCTAGAAAAAAGATCCGGTCAGATGCGGTTTGGTAATTGGCCGGTGGAAAAGCCACATAAAGAGATTTTGCTGCCAAAGCTGGATACGATACCACAGTTGCTAATGCCACTAATCCTAATACTTTTCTCATTTTTTGTCAGTTGTCAGTTGTCAGTTGTCAGTTGTCAGTTGTCAGTTGTCAGTCGTCAGTCGTCAGTTGTCAGTTGTCAGTTGTCAGTTGTCAGTTGTCAGTCGTCAGTCGTCAGTTGTCAGTTGTCAGTTGCTAAAAAGCTTATTGCTAATTAGCATATCTGTGCTACTTGCTAACCCCTAATCCCTAACCCCTATATCAATCTCCAAAAATCTTTGTCGGCAGTCCGTCAATACTTTTTTGGTTTTTCTCTCGCCAATATGCAACTATGCCCTCTTTCCCCTTTTTTTCAGCCCAGTCTACAAGCGTTCTCCTTTCTTCCTTTAATTCATAAATAGGTACGCCAAATCCGCAAGATGTTTGTACCGATTCAATATCCAGCACAATAATTTGTCTTTCTCCCGGTGTCGGCTCAAATAGAGAGTAAAACTTATCCCATTCTTGATGTCTGGGGCCAATGACGCGCCCGCGTCCGTAAAGACGCAAAATTAAAGGCTTCTCGTCAAAGCTGCAAAACATAACAGTCATCCTGGCATTGTCCTCATTGCCAATATCGGGATAAGAATTTAAATGTGCTGCCGTCTCGTTACCGCTGCCAGTTAAATCGAGATAAGCTGCTGTTTTATTATCTATACAGCGAAACGTATCCCTCCCCTTTGGCGATAAGTTAATTCTGCCCGATTTTGGTGCAGTTGCCGTAAAGAAGATTTTTTGTTGTTCAATAAATCTGCGTAACTCTTCATTCAACTCTGAGTAGAACTTAGCCATTTACAAAATCCTCATCATCGCTGTCGTTGCTGCTAGCATCTGGGTGATGTTTGCTAGGGTATGGTAAAATTTTGATTCTGCGTACTTCATATTGCCCAGCCACCGATCGCATTTTCAGCAATTGCCAATACTTAATCTTCTTAGCAAACAAAAAAACAGTCAAACTAATTAGCGCTTCATACCGATTAAAAAATTCAGCAAGCAACCCCGTCAAGCCGATAAAATTTCGCTAACATGGAATGCAAGTTGCTAAGAGTGTGGCACAATTAACGGGGTGGGTTGCGAGAACGCACTAATTTTAAGCATATTATGACTAAGTTTGTCTTTGTGACCGGCGGGGTCGTCTCCAGTATTGGCAAGGGAATTGTCGCCGCCAGCTTGGGGCGGTTATTGAAATCGCGGGATTATTCTGTCTCGATTCTGAAACTTGACCCCTATATCAATGTCGATCCCGGAACGATGAGTCCCTACCAGCACGGGGAAGTATTTGTCACGGAAGATGGTGCCGAAACAGACCTGGACTTGGGACACTACGAGCGCTTCACGGATACGTCGATGTCTCGCCTCAACAGCGTCACGACGGGCTCGATTTACCAAGCAGTAATTAACAAAGAGCGCCGGGGCGACTATATGGGGGGTACGGTGCAGGTAATTCCCCACATCACCAACGAGATTAAAGAGCGGATACAAAGAGTAGCAAAAAATACAAATCCAGATGTAGTAATTACGGAGATAGGCGGCACTGTAGGGGATATTGAATCCTTACCTTTCATGGAAGCGATTCGGCAGCTCCGCAAGGATGTGGGACGGCAGAACGTGCTATACGTACACGTAACGCTGGTGCCTTGGATCGCTTCGGCAGGGGAGATGAAAACGAAGCCGACGCAGCATTCGGTGAAAGAATTGAGATCGATCGGGATTCAACCAGATATTTTAGTTTGTCGGTGCGATCGACCCCTGCCATCGGGAATCAAAGACAAACTCTCGGAATTCTGCGACGTGCCTGTGGAATGCGTTATTGCCGCTCAAGATGCCAACAGCATCTACGAAGTGCCCTTGATGATGGAACGGGAAGGACTGGCGCAGCAAGCACTAGAAATACTGCAACTGGAGCAACGCCAACCGGATCTGAGCCAGTGGCAAACCTTAGTAGAGCGCCTTTACAGCCCCACCAACCGCATCGAAATTGCGATCGTCGGTAAATACGTCAGATTGAGCGATGCTTACCTATCGATGATAGAAGCACTCCGTCACGGAGCGATCGCCCTGTCTCTCGACCTTAACCTCCGCTGGGTAAGCGCAGAAGACATCGAAGCCAACGGCGCAGAAAACTATTTAGAAGGCGTCAACGGTATAGTCGTACCGGGAGGTTTTGGCAGTCGCGGTGTGGATGGTAAGATTGCCGCAGTCAAATACGCCCGCGAAAACCACATACCCTTCTTGGGCTTGTGCTTGGGGATGCAGTGTTCCGTCGTGGAATGGGCGCGTCACATTGCCGGTTTACAAGATGCCAACAGCGCCGAGTTTGCCCCCAATACTGCAAATCCAGTCATTAACCTGCTGCCGGAACAGCAAGATGTAGTAGACTTGGGCGGCACCATGAGGCTGGGTTTGTATGCTTGCCGTTTGGCACCCAATACCTTAGCTTATCGCCTTTATCAGCAGGAAGTGATTTACGAACGCCATCGCCACCGCTACGAATTTAACAACGCCTATCGCAATCTGTTTCTGGAAAGCGGCTATGCCATCAGCGGCACTTCCCCCGATGGGCGCTTAGTGGAAATAATCGAACTTCCCAACCATCCCTTCTTCATTGCCACCCAATTTCACCCAGAGTTTCAATCTCGTCCCAGTACGCCGCATCCCCTGTTTAAAGGATTTATTCAGGCGGCATTAGCCAAGCTTTGGGATGGCAAAGAACCACCCTTAGCAGTAGCTTCTGCGGTAAAAGAGCAGGTTATCGCCAACCAAGAGCCCACCCCATCTCTGAATGCTTCCGTAATATCCTAGTCTGAGGCGGCAATTGCTTCCCTGAAGTATCTGCACGCTCAGGATCGGCGTGCAGCTCGTTCCCCATATTAATTGCGGGGGCTTCAGGGGAGCGGTACGACGCCCGGTATAGCGTCTGCTGCGATCGAAACTGCGGTGTAAGGAGAGCCTGTGGCCTATTGGATCAAAATTACTTACGAGAGGAAAGAATATGTAATCGATCTGGATCGAGTTTGTGCTTTTTCATATGAGCCCAACAGCAGGATTACCTTTTGGTTACCAGAAAGCGCTTTTCCGATCGTCATCAATCCCCAGGGGCACCCAGAAGCTCATCAAAAAGTCCTGACCTACATTCAAGCAACTACAGGGCAGAATTTTGAGTCTTATTGGGTCAAAATTCATTACGAGCGGAACGATTATTTAATCAACCTTAAGTGCATCAGTGCTTTTCAATGCGAACCGAACGGCAGAATAACTTTTTGGTTGCCAGATAACGCTATGCCAATTGTGATCCACCCGCAAACTAATCGAGAAGCGTATGAAAAAATTTTGAATTATATCAAACAGGTAACGGGATATTTATTACCCTAAAGCCAATTTGGCTGCACCCACCATTCCCGCTTGGTTGCCCAACTCTGCTGGCAAAAGCTGCAAACCGCTGCGGGAACTGGGGAGAACTCGACGCTCAATTTCTGCCATAGCTGCTGGGAAGAAAAATTCCGCACTCGCACTTATTCCCCCACCAATAACGATCGCTTCTGGCGTCAGAATGTAAATCAGACTAGCCAAACCAATACCGAGATCTCGTCCGTAACTTTCCCAGAATTCTAAAGCAAAGCGATCGCCTGCTAATGCCCGCTGACCCAGTTCCTCCGGTTCCAACCCCGTCCGGCGTCGAATTGCTTGTATAGATACGTGTTGTTCCAAGGAACCGCGATTGCCGCTATTGCATTCTGGGCCATCTGGGTACAAAGCGATCAACCCCAGTTCCCCAGCCGCACCTTGATGTCCGGTAAATAACTTGCCATCCAGGATAATCGCACCACCCACGCCAGTTCCCAAGGTGAGTAAGATCAGATTGGGAAAGCGACGACCCGCACCTAACCAAGCTTCCCCCAATCCCGCGCAATTAGCATCGTTGGCGATAATTGTCGGTAAACCCGTCTTTGCTTCTAACCAATCAGCTAGGGGTACATCTTTCCACCCAGACAAATTAATTGCTATTTTGGCAATCCGACCGGCGGCATCTGCTGGGCCAGGAGTGCCCAAGCCGATCGCTTTTGCCTGACTGCCACCGCAGGCAAGTATAGCATCTGCGATCGCCTCTACAACCGCTTCTGGTGTTGCCGGCTGCGGTGTTGGTACGGTAATTGACTGCAAGCAAGTTCCATCTTCTAGGAATCGTCCCAGCTTAATCGCTGTTCCGCCTAAATCGATTCCCATTACTTGAGGCATTGTTTCGATTTCCATTATCAAAGAAAAAGAGGGTATAGGGTTTAGGGAATAGGGGAAGAGATTTAAAACATAGCATACTCAGCGGTGAGTTAAAATAAGTCAATTGCGAGTAAATTTTTCTCATAGGCGAGCCAACTATGCTCGATCGCTAGTGTCGAATCCTCAGCAGTAAATAATTATAATTTCTCCCCCTCTTCTCCTCTTGCCTAACCGATATTTCTCCTCTCCTGAGTCTTCTAGAAAAGAAATCCTTCGGCTAATTCTGCATTTTCTACGGCTTCACCAGAAGCTTTAAATATTTCCAATCTATAGTTTAGTTCGCTCTAACTTTAGCCAACGCAAAAAAGCTGAGATTGCATTGGTTCGCTACAATCTAAGCTGACAAACGATAATTTAGTAATCTTAAAGCCCACCCAGTTGCTTTTCCCGTACCACGCGCTGGTAAAATTCCTCCAACGCTACTACGCAAGTTTTATCTTCAAAGACACGAGAATTATTATCGATTACCTTTTGGACGATACTTTTTCTCCATTCCGGATCTAAACCCAAGCGGACTGCTATTTCAATATATTCATCTTCATTACGAGCAATTGTTTCCGTCACTCCCAGCATTTTCAAGATGCCGTAGGAATGACGACCGCGCATGAATTCGCCGGGACAGGTAACGATCGGTAAATGAGAGGCGATCGCTTGTAGCGTTGTGTTCCCCCCAGACCAACTAAAAGTATCTATATAAACATCTGAAACTAAGTTTAAACTCATATAATCCTTGCCACTAAGTCTCGGCAATATAGTGCAATAATCTTCGCTATTCAAGCCCATGCTGGCAAAAGCTTTTTGAAGTCTTTGCCGAAACTTTTCTGTTATCCATTTACCTTTCTGAGAACTTAGAAAGGCAAATTGAGCTTGGGGAACCCGCTTTGCAATGGCTGGAAATATATAGTCATACTGCGGCAAGTATTTGTACAAAGACTGACTGGATAAATAAACGATCGCATTCTCTCTTATTCCTAATCCAGCGCGGGTTTTTCTTTGTTCTGGTAACAGAGGTTTTGAGTAGCAGAAGCCTATATTGGGCAGAGAGATTAAATTTTCCGAATAATGTTCTGTTGCATTTTCCGGTTCCATCAATTCGCAGGATAAAAAGTAGTCGATCGTCGGTATGCCCGAAGTAATTGGATGCGCCCAAGTAGTACACTGTATTGGTGCAAGCCGAAGTCCTGCCATCTGTGTAATCTGTGCCTGCATCCCGATATCTAGAAATACCAGTACGTGCAAATTGTCGGCAATAATTTGTTCGCAGATTGCTTGTGGATCGTCTGGAAGCTGGTGAAAAACTTGGCTGTAAAGCCGGAATTGCTCGTTTATTGGGTCCCATTGCCGATTATTGTAATAAGAGTAAACCTCTATTTTGTTAGGATCGTGATTTTTCAGCCAGCCTAAAGCTAATAAACCCACTGAATGGCTGTAGAGATGAGGAGAAATATATCCTACCCGAATTTTGCCATCTTCACTCAGGGGTGGCATGGGCAGAGGTCTTACCCATTCAGGATATTTAGCGCCCATGACTTTATGTACGAATTCTCCATACTTGATTTGTAAGTCTAAATCATTTTTTCCTTGGTACTGTAAGTAAAAATTTGTCCGACATCCTATTCCTATTACTGCTTTGTTTATCGCTTCTTCAGTATCTAAATTGGTTTCCAGAACTAATTCTTCTAGGTGGTGGATAAACCGAGAACGGTAATAATCAATTTCTTCGTTTGTATCGTAAACAATCGGCAGCAACCGTTGCTTTTCAAGCTTCAAACTCAAATCGTTCGGCAACATTTGCGAAGCTTGGGTTGCGAGTTCGATCGCTTCCTCAGTCATCCCAAAATCTTGCATAGAAATTACCAGCATAAAGTAAAGATAAGCTGAATTGGGATGTTGCTTGATGCCTTCTTGGTAAGTTTTTATAGTTTCTTCTGCTTGATTCAATTTTTTGTAACACTCAGCCAAAGCGTTATAAAAGTATATATCGCCAGTTCGGTAGGTCAAGAATTTTTTATAATACTCGATCGCTTCTTCATATTTTCCCTCTCTATAAGCAGCATAACCGAAGTATTCGGCTGCTTCTGCTGGAGCTTGTTTAGCTTCAAAAGCCAACCCTAAGTTGTAGAGTATAAACGGTTCTGCATTCTTTAATTGCAAAGCTTTTTCATAATATTCGATCGCTTCATCAAGTTGGTTTTTCGTTCTCAAAACATTTCCCAAATTAAGGTAGCTGCCATAAAGATCGGGATTGGCGGCGATCGCCTGACGGTAAATTGACTCAGCCCGATCCAAATCGCCCTCTGCTAACCATATATTTCCGATGTTATTATAAGCATCAATTATTTCGGGATTAAGCGCGATCGCTTGTTCGTAAGCCCTAATCGCTTTCGGCGCGTTATCCATTTTTTCCATTATCAAACCAAAACTATAATGGTATAGAGCTACTGAACTATCCATCTGCAAAGCTTTTATTAGCATAAGTAGTGCATCTTGGTATTCCTCCTTCATGTAATAAAGCATCGCCAAATTATGCCACGCATTTGCTTGCTTTCCATCCCATGATATAATTTCTCTGTATTTTGTTTCTGCTTCGCTAAACTGATTAAAATGTTGCAACGCTAAGGCTTCTTTATAGAGAGTCTTTATTGCTTGTTCTTTTTCTTTCTCAAATTCTAAATTTAATTTAGCAATTGCTTTTATTGCTTTCTCGTTACGACATTCTTCGGCAACAGTAGACCAATTATATAAATTTTCTTGATTTATATCCCAGCTTAAAATTTGAATCCCATTACCAAACTTGGGAAAATCTAACAGCAATTGACACTGACGGTGAGCAGCTAAAAAGTCCCAAGTTGCCTGTTGCGCTGCACTGCAATTACTGTGATTTACAATTATTAAAGCTCGCTCTGCCAGGAAAGGCTTTACTAGAAGTAGTGCTACTAACTCAGATCTGTAGTCGTGTGGGCCATCATAAAAATACACGCCAATTTTTGCTTCTGGCATAATTTCTCTTAGATCGAAGAAAAATTCTTCAAACTCTTGTTCGCAGAAAAATACTTGTCTATCTAGAGCCAAACTCGATAATTTTTCAATAATTTGCTCTTGGGCATTCTCCGCAACATCAATTTCCGAGAATTTGTCCACTGCATAAGCCATTTTTTCTGGGTTATCTAGCAGTGCGCCGAGCAAATTCTCTACGGGCAAGCAACCTATTTGGCAGTAAACTTCATCTGCTTCCATGCACTCCACGGCAAAATTTAGCAGTTGCATCACGTTAGCTGCGGACTTTGCTTGAGTTCGATCGAGGATAGGTTGAAATCGATCTGATTTGGGACTTACCGATTTGTCTCCCCAATTTTCATATAATGCTGGTAGTTCTTGGATAAATCTTCGCTCGTCCATTTTCAAATTCCTCGTTATTATCAAATTATATCATCGCTCTTAATAAGTAGTCATTGGGCTAACGTTTCTGCTTCAAATCCAAAATTTTCGCGAGCATTCAGCTATCAGCAGTCAGCCCAGCCATCAGCTAATCCTCCAGATAGGACTTAAGTAGGGGTGGGGTACCCCGCCCCTACTGCTGGCGATCAATTCTTCCCAAAGCTCTACGCTGATACCTGACGGCTGAATGCTTACAAATTTTCAGCCCAAATACTTTGCCTGTCAATCTACAATCCTAAAAGAATTCAAGAAATTTTGAAATTCCCGTTCTGCTTGCTGGTAAGCCGCCCTTTTTTGGTTAAATGCAGTTTGAGAAATTTGTTTGTCTTCAAATTGCTTTTTCGCCAACTCGAACTCCAGCTTTTTGATTTGATAATTTTGTTGCCTGACCGTTCCTTCTACAGCACCAACCCAATTGGTAAAACCCAGAGTTTGAGTTTCCGGATCGGTGTTGCCTATGGTGGCGATCGCTGTTTGTCCGAGCTTCGGTTTACTTCTTGCTGTCAGCGTCCGAAAACTTGTCAGCGCTCCTTGAATCTGCTTGATTCTCATCAGCGAATTTGCCAAAGAAAACCTTTCATTTAAAGTAACGTTAATCGGTTCGTCTGGATTTCTAACTTGATTTGTGCGCTGGGCAATAGCAGTCGAACCGGAAATAAATTGTTGTGCGTTTACAGATGAATCCGCAACAGATCCAAATAATCCTGCTGCGCCGATGGGAATCGTCAAACAACCAATTGCGGCAACTAAGAAAACTTTCTTCTTCATTCTAGCATCCCCTGGAAAACACTCACCAATTATTTGACTGATGAGACGATTTCTAGTTCCTATTTTTGACTTTTGACTTTTGACTTTTTTCCCCTCTATTTTCTTTCCCGCAAACCAGGATTGACAAACTCGCTCAATCCTTCACCCAATAACGATAGCCCCACAACCATTAGAGTTAGAGCAAAACCTGGAAAAAAGGTTGTCCACCAAATACCTCTGGATAATGCGCTCAAAGCCATTTTGATATCTTGACCCCATTCTGGCACTTCAGTGGGGAGTCCCAAACCCAGAAAGCCCAAACCTCCGAGTGTCAGAATCGCGTCAGCAGCATTGAGGGTAAACAGCACAGGTACGCTCTGAATTACATTCAGAAATAGGTAGCGCGACAAAACAGTCCAGGTGTCAGCGCCCATTGCTTGGGCCGCTTCGATAAACAGTTCGGTTTTAACGCTAACGGTGTGGTTGCGAACCACGCGATAGTATTGAGGAATGTAGGAAATGCTGATGGCGATCGCTGCATTCAAAACTCCCCGCCCCACCACAAAAGCCAGCGTCATCGACAGCAGTAGCCCCGGTAGGGTATAAATTGTATCCATTACGAAGAGCAATACGCGATCGAGCCTGCCTCCCAAATAACCGCTTACCAAGCCCAGCGGCACGCCGATTACCAAACTGAATGCTGTTGCTAAAATCACCACTTGCAGCGCCGCTTGACTGCCAAACAGAGTCCGCGAGAAAACATCGTACCCCTCACTACTCGTACCGAACCAATGATTCCACGAGGGCGCTTCCCCTTGCGGATTGGTTAGAGATACGGTTGGGTTTTGCAGCCATCCCCACCCCTGAAATGTGGAAGCGAAAATAGCTATTAACACGAAAAAGAGCGTTATCGCCAGTCCTACTGCCATTAGCTGCATGGAAAGGCTGGGACGATCGGCAAAAGGCCAAAATTTCGGTAACTTTCGTTTAGAGATGGTCATCTGTATAAAATCAAATCTATCATTTAAACGCTAAAATAAGTTTAATCTAAACTTTAGCTGTTTTGGTGATACTAAAATCAACAATAGCAATTTTTTTTAAAGGAAAACTACAGTTATGACTGGCTTACGGCTGAATCTGGGTTGTGGTGAAAGACATTTCGAGGGCTATATAAATGTTGATAAATACGGCAATCCCGATGTCAAACAAGACCTGGAAATTTTTCCTTGGCCTTGGGAGGATAATTCAGTCAGCGAAATTTTGCTCATACACGTTCTCGAACATTTAGGCCAAAATAGTAACACCTACCTCAATATCTTCAAAGAAATGTATCGCATCTGCGAACGCGGCGCGAAAATCCAGATTATCGTTCCTCATCACCGCCACGATTTCTTTTTTGACGATCCCACTCATGTGCGAGTCGTAACTCCGATGGGTTTGTCGCTTTTTTCCCAAAGGTTAAATCGCAAATGGATAGAAGAAAAAGCAGCTAATTCACCGCTAGGGTTATATTTAGGCGTTAATTTTGAGTTAATTGAAACTTACTACAAACCGAGTTCGCATTGGTTCGATCTCCACCCAGAAGCAGAAGTAGATGTGCAATTTTTGCTCTCGGAAAGCACTTATTATAATAATTTGATCGAACAAATAGAAATGGTATTAGAAGTTGTGAAAGAAGATATTAATTAAGTATCCAAACCTTTATAATTGAATAGGGCTGTTCAAAATTACAAAGCACATCGCGTAAATTCTGTTAGAGTTTGCGCTACCCTTTCCAAAACCTCTTGCCAATCTCCAGAACGATTTTGCCGGAACAAACGCACGCTGGGATACCAAGGAGTATCTTCGCGATCGATCATCCATCGCCAGTCGGGATTATAGCATAAAAGCACCCATACTGGCTTACCCATTGCTCCAGCTAAATGGGCAACAGCGGTATCGACAGTTATTACTAAATCGAGTTGGGCTATCACCGCAGCGGTATCGGCAAAATCATTAATTTTACTGTTTAAGTCTACTAGGTTTATTGGTAAGGATATTTCGCTTATTTCTGCTGCTTTTGGCCCTTTTTGCAAGCTGTAGAAAGTAATATGGGAAATGTTGAAAATAGGCAAAAACTGCTGGAGAGAAGTGGATCTTTTGCGATCGTCTAAATGTTTGGGATTACCCGCCCAAACTATCCCTACTTTTAAGTAAGATTCGTCTGAATCATCCAGTGGAAATCTAACCTCTTTTAGAGGTGCTATATAGGGAATTGTGGCTGGTATAGTTTCCAGAGTTGTTCCCAAGATGCGGGGTACACTGAGGAGGGGGATGTAAACATCAAATTCAGGTAAAGTTTCGCCTATAGCTACTACCTTATCAATTCCTTCAACATTTCTCAGCAATCTCACCAACTGTTGGTGAGATTCAACTATTATGCAAGCGCCAAGCTTTACCAATAAAGGTACGTAACGGATAAATTGAATTAGATCTCCTATCCCCTGTTCGGCTTGTAGTAGAATAGTTTTACCTTCAATATTTGAACCATCCCAGATAGGTTTAGGTAGAAAGCGGGGTTGGTTTTCTTTTCGTTGCCAGCGCCATTCGTATTCGATAAAGCCGCGTTCGTAGTCTCCTAATCTAAGCAAGATTAACGCTCGATTCCAATGAGCATCTGCATAATTTGGCTTGATTTCAATGGCTCGATCGCAACATTCTAATGCTTTTTCGTATTGTCTGTGCTTTTGATAAGATACAGCCAAATTATTGTAAGATTCAACATTGTCTGGCTCTAAATTCAAACCTTGCTGGAAACAAGCAAGCGCTTCTTCCATTTTGCCTTGGCTGTTAAAAACACTGCCCAAGTTATTGTATGTTAAAGCATTATTGGAATCTAGCGTTATGGATTGTTGGTAGCAAGCGATCGCCTCTTCAAATTTACCCTTTCTCTGCAACGAATTACCCAAATTATTCAGAACAGTAGGAGATTTTGGAGAGATAGCAAGCGATTGTTGGTAATGCGCGATCGCTTCTTCCAGCCTATTCAATTGATGAAAAGCATTGCCTAAATGATAATAAGTTATGGCGTCGTTTGGCTCCAATTCAATACCTTCTTGGTAATAGGCGATCGCCTCTTCTAATTTACCTTGACTATAGAGAACGTTACCTAAATTTTTATACGCAATGGGGTTTTTCGGATCTTGTTCTACGAACTGGAAATAAATTTTTTCTGCTTGTTCGTACTTCCCTGTTTCTAAGTATTTTATTCCTTCTATTTGTAAGATGTCGAGTAATTCCTTAGTTAAACGTTCAATTTCTTCCGGTTCTCCTTCAAAAAGTACAGAAAACCAGCAAGCCTGTGCTTCTTCTTCTCGTCCTGCTAAAAGCAGAGCCAATCCTAATTGCCAATAATTAGATTTTACATTAGGCGCGGCCTCAATACATTGCTCGTAGAGAGCGATCGCCTCATCGTACTTGTCTTGATTTAAATATTCTTCCGCTTGTTTTAGCAAATCAGTTATGTTCATAAATTGATTTTATACAAAAGTTAGATATTTGAATGTAAAATTACTTAAATTAAATATACAACAGAAACCGGGTTTCTTCAAGACAGAAACCCGGTTTCTTCAAGAAACCGGGTTTCTCTGTACGCATCACTACAAGTAACTTTCAATTAACTGGCGATATTGACTCTTAGGTTTAATGCCTTTCAGTTCGGTTAGCAACTCTTTGTCTTTGAAAAACTGAATTGTTGGCGTGCCAGTAACGCCAGCGTTTTCGGCAATTTCTGGGTCTTGTTCGATGTCAATTTCCACGAAATGAATTTTGCCGTCAAATTCATCCACCACTTTATTTAAAATGGGCTTGAGAGTATGGCAAGGGCCGCAGTGAGGTGACACATACTTAACTACTAGCAGACGATCGCTCTCATGGAAAAGCTTCCGTAACGCATAACCACCATACTGGCGAGTCGCCCCCAAATCAAACTCCGATGCTTGCTCAATTTCCGTTTTCTTCGCTGTTGCAGGACTATCTGGCTTTTCAGGCGCAGACGTTTGATGAAATTCTTGAATCAAACCATGAGCCGAAAGCCACCTTTCTGCTAGCATTGCCGCCATACAGCCACTACCAGCAGCAGTAATACCTTGGCGAAACTCATGGTCTTGCACGTCTCCAGCCGCAAACACGCCTTCTACGCTGGTTTCCACAGAACCGGGCTTGGTGACAATGTAACCTACTTCATCGAGTTCTAACTGTCCTTTAAACAAAGAAGTATTGGGAGTATGACCGATCGCGTAGAATAACCCCTTCACTGCCAGCACGCTTTCTTCACCAGTCTTAGTATCGCGGATTTTGATGCCATTCATGCGATCGCCTTCCCCAACTATATCCACTGCTTGCGTATGCCAGTGAACCGCGATTTTGGGATTATTCAGCACCCGATCCTGCATTGCTTTGGAAGCACGCATCCGATCGCTTCTGACCAACAAATGCACGCGAGAACCATACTTAGTCAGGTAAATCGACTCTTCCGCCGCCGAATCACCTGCGCCTACTACCGCCAGTTCAGCGCCGTGGAAAATCGGGGTAGCGCCATCACAAATTGCACAAGCTGAAATCCCCCGACTCCAAAATTGATGTTCGCTAGGCAAACCCAACCGTTTTGCCGTCGCACCCGTAGCAATAATAATGCTGTTAGCTTTAATTTCCCGTTCTTCCGATCGCACTATAAAAGGACGCTGGCTAAGATCCACAAATGTAACATCCTCCGTCACCAACTCCGCGCCCCATCTTTCTGCCTGGGCCTTCATCCGATCCATTAATTCCGGCCCCATTATCCCCTCTGGAAAGCCAGGAAAATTCTCGACTTCCGTGGTCGTCATCAGCTGTCCACCAGGCAACCCCCCAGCTTGAAAGCCCTCAAATACAAACGGTTTCAGGTTAGCCCGCCCTGCGTAGATCGCCGCTGTATAACCTGCTGGCCCAGAGCCAATAATAACCAGATTTTCTACTGTCGCATTTGCCATAGTTCTAAAACAAACTCATAACGACTATGGATAATATAGCATAAAGTTTTGTAACTGTCCGCGTGGATGGCAAGAAGCTCAGCTGTTAAGTCAGACCGTCTGGAGGAAGGCAGGGAAAAGCTGAACGAAGATTGAAATTTTGAGCGAAAAAAGGGAATAATTAAGATATAGCGCTGATTAACCTTATATTTTAGATCGAAACTAAGATATAAAATATAAGATTAAAAGTTAATAGTTATTAGTTAAACTTTTTTATTAACTAATAACTAATGGCAAACGAATAATGGCAATAAATCGATCAAAACAATGGAAAATAAAATTTCCGACCTAGAAAAAATTCGGCAACAATTTGATTATGCGCCTTATCCAAGGATTCCACTAGATCATTACCCAACAAAGATAAAATTTGTTGTTCTCTATAACATGGTAACGGCTTATTACCTGAGATCCCAAAAAGTTGTAGAGACTGAGGGCAAACTAATTCTAGATGCTGGGTGCGGCAGTGGCTTCAAATCGCTAGCTTTAGCAGTAGGGAATCCAGGGGCCAGAATCGTGGGCGTTGACCTATCAGAAGAATCTACTAACCTGGCAAGAGAACGTTTAAAATATCACCATTTTACTAATGTAGAATTTCATACTATTTCCATCTACGATTTACCAAAGCTGGGATTAGAATTTGACTATATTGATTGCGACGAGACTTTGTACCTGCTACCAGATATAGTGGCGGGACTGAAAGCAATGAAAGCAGTCCTAAAACCAGAGGGAATTATCCGCACTAATTTACATAGCTTGTCACAGCGTCGCAACTATTTCACCGCCCAGAAATTGTTTAAAATGCTGGGATTTATGGATGAAACTCCAGGACAATTAGAAATAGAACAGGCTAGAGAAATTATGAATGCCTTGAAAAATCACGTATCTCTCAAGGCCAATACAAGGGTATTGGACGATGAAATGGATGATGAATGGTATTTGATGAATTATTTATTTCAGGGAGATAAAGGCTACACGATCCCTGAAATTTTTGAAGCATTGAGAGCTGCTGACTTAGAGTTTATCAACATGGTGAATTGGCCAGCCTGGAACCTACTGGATCTGTTCCAAGATGCAGGTAACTTGCCTGCTGCTCTGGGAATGACCATACCAGAACTTTCAGTGGAAGAACAACTACATCTATATGAAATGTTGCATCCCATCCACAGACTAATCGATTTTTGGTGCGGTCATCCCAACGCCGCCGCTCCCAAAGTGCCTGTGGTAGAGTGGACTGATTCGGACTGGCAGGGAGCCACAGTCCATTTACATCCAAGTCTGAAAGTACCAGAAGTCAAACAAGAAATGCTGGCCGCCGTTACCAACATTAAAATGTTGGAAATCGCCAAATATCTGCCCTTCGTGAAAGAATCCAGCCTTTTAATGGACAGCATGGTAGTTTCCTGTCTGATACCGCTCTTAGAGAAGCCGATGTCTATGCGATCGCTAGTAGAACGCTGGCGTTATATTAGACCCGTAAATCCGGTAAACTTAGAGCCGATCGCGACAGAAACAGCTTTCGATCTGGTCAAAAAGATATTAACTACTCTAGAGCCGATCGGCTTAGTACTTTTGGAACGCCCACCTGCAAGGGCTTGAGCCTGTTTTTAGCAGTAGTTAAGCCCCAGAAAATTCCCACATCCACCTTGGGAAAATATAACTGCCCTGTACTCTTTCCCAGGTTCAACCAGGAAACAAAAATCTAGAGGCTCAGCCCCGATTACTAGGAGCGATACCAACCTGTAATTCAAAGTAAATTATTCACTCTTAAACATCAAAATGGATAGCCAATCATCTGAAATTTTAGAAAAAATTCGTCAGCAATTTGAAAAGGCTCCTTATCCCAGGACACCCTTAGAAAAATCTCCCAAGGGAGATGCTAAATTTCTCAACATCCATAACATAGTCAATCCTTACTATTTAAGGAATCAAAAAGTTATCGGCACCCAAGGGAAAGTTATTTTAGATGCGGGTTGTGGCAGCGGATACAAAGCTTTGGCATTAGCAGCAGCCAACCCAGGCGCAAAAATTATCGGGATCGATATATCAGAAGAATCTGTTAAATTAGCCCACCATCGCTTGCAATATCACGGATTTGAGAATGCCGAGTTCTATACTTTAACCATTGAAAACTTGCCCAGTTTAGGAATACAGTTTGACTACATCAACAATGACGAAGTATTGTACCTTCTGCCAGACCCAGTGGCCGGATTGCAGGCGATGAAATCCGCTCTCAAACCAGATGGAATTATCCGTACCAATCTCCATAGTGCATTGCAGCGATCTAATTACTACAGAGCGCAGAAATTTTTTCAAATCATGGGGTTTATGGATGATAATCCCCAGCAATTAGAAATCGAATTAGTTCGAGAAACCATGCACTCCTTAAAAGATAGCACTCATCTCAAAGTACAAGCTTGGCATCCAGAATTTGAACGAAACGATGAGCGACTTTTAGCCAACCTTCTACTTCAAGGCGATAAAGGATACACCATACCGGAAGTATTTTCAGCCTTGAGAGCAGCTGATTTAGAGTTCATCAGCATGGTGAACTGGCGATACTGGGACTTGATGGATTTATTTAAAGAGCCAGATAATCTACCTGCTTTCTTGGCAATGAGCTTGCCAGAACTTTCCGTGGAAGAACAGCTCCATCTGTTTGAACTATTGCATCCCGTCCACAGACTGATCGACTTTTGGTGCGGTCATCCCAACTCAGCCGACCCTGTTGTGCCAGTTAGCCAGTGGACGCTGGCAGATTGGCAAGCAGCTAAGGTTTCTTTGCATCCCCAGCTGAGAACGCCAAGATTTACAGAGGATATGCTTTTCAGCATCATCAACCAAAGACCCTTGGAAATCAGCCAGCATCTACACATAACTAAAGATCCCATTTTTTTAATCGACAGCGCGATCGCAACGTCCCTTCTCCCGCTCTTAGATGGCCCACAAATGATGATGTCGCTGGTAGAGCGCTGCAAACAACTCCGGCCCATACATCCTGTTACCCTGAACCCAGTAGATGAAGCAACAGCCTGGTCAACACTGATCGAACCACTCACCAGCCTGGAGGAAATAGGCTATATACTCCTAGAACGCAGTCCGGACAAGGGTTGAACCGCCAGTAAAAAAATTTTTTGAGACAGGTGATATGAAATTGAAGTGATGTGGGTAAGTTCTATATATAAGGCAGAAGACACCCACCTAGAGCTGAAGGAGAAACTTCTCATGAACACTACATTTAAAACCAAACTACTGCTTCACTTAAACCAAAAGAAACAAGAAAGTGGAGAACAAGGTTTTACTCTAATTGAACTGTTGGTAGTTATCATCATCATTGGTATTCTGGCTGCTATTGCTCTACCTTCCTTCCTCAACCAAGCTAACAAAGGTAAGCAAGCAGAAGGCAAGCAGTATATTTCTGCAATCAACAAGTCTCAGCAAGCTTGGTATACCGAAAACGGCAACTTTATCACAGGTACCACAGCTAACGATTGGTCTAGCTTAGGCGTTGGTATTAAGACACAAACTGCTAACTACACATATGCATTGGGTGGCGATACTAACGTAGCAACCGCGAAAGCGAAGCCTATATCCGCAGCTTTGAAAGGATATTCCGGCGGCGTAGGTCTAGTAGGTGCTCAAGGTGCTGACAGAACTTCCCAAGCGGTAATATGTGAAGTTACCACTGCTGGAACCGCAGATCCACCAGCAGTTACTGTTGCCGCAGGTGCGACCGAAGTTGCTTGCCCTTCCGGTACAGTAGCAATTAAGTAGGATAAGCATCCTAATTAGTTTAAAATAAATATAAAAGTGGGGAGTTAAATTTTACGCTACCCACTTTATTTTTTTGTTCATTTTTTTCAATTTCAGAATGCTTATGGCCTCCACTGACGCGGTAAATTGGCAGCAGCAAGCGCATCAATTCTTGCTGGCAGGGGACTATAGTCAGGCTGCAAATCTTTACGAACAAGCAATCGCATCTGAACCAAATAACCAATCTCACTATTGGCATTTGGGATTGATGTTGCTTTTGCAGGAAAAAGAAGCAGAAGCTCAAATGACTTGGTTCTCTGCAATGGCGGCAGCAGATACTGACCAAATTGACTTGTGGACAGAAGAATTGATCCAAGTTCTGCAAACAGAAGCAGAACGACGAGAAACTATCTCAGACTACTCAGTTGCTTGGATAATCCGGCAGCATATTCGGGAAATTAAGCCAACAGATATTAATAATTTGTTGCACTTAATTCAGCTTGGTATCCCATTGGAAAGTTTTACAGGTGATGAATTAAACTCTTTTGGCATATTAGAAATCCTCCAGTCTGGAGAAGCAGAAAATTTGGATTCCCAGTTATTAATGGAAGTATTACAGAGCGTTTTGGATACACAGCCTTTGCATCCATCATCTCTGGAATTGGCAGAAGCCTGCATACCATACATCGAAGAACCTTATAATTTTATAGATATCTTAATTTTAAATTCAGTTAAAATAGCATATTCCGCACATAAACCAGGGTTAGCAGCACGCCTTTTAGAACTGGCTTTACGTCTGGAGGCAATAAATCCAGAAGTTTTAATTCAGTTAACAAGCTTCTATCAAGATGCAGGAGAATATTCTCAAGGAATAAAAACAGCAAAATTATGCTATTCAATATTACCGGGATTGGCAGAAAAAGTTTTCGCCAACCATCTGATTATTAGAGGTTTGATGGTGGCAGCTGGTGAATATTGGTCTGGAGTTGGCGAACTGTTCGAGAGACACGAATTGCTTTTAAATTCGCTATTTGAAGGAGAGAATAACAACCTCGACCCAACTACGGTTGTCAGATTATTTTCTTCAACTTACTTTTTACCATACTTTCAGGATGAGATCGGAAAAAACAGAAAACTCCAAAATCAAGTAGCTCAAATTTGTCAAGCAAATATTCAAAAGTATGCTAGCGATCGCTCATCTAAATACAGTTCGAGGAGAAATAAGGAAAATAAACGTTTAAAGATTGGGTATTTATCTCATTGCTTGAGAAGACATTCGGTAGGATGGCTAGCCAGATGGCTATTTAAGTATCACGATCGCGATCGCTTTCAAATTCACACTTATTTAATTAATGCCCAAAAAAGAAACGATCCGTTGCAGGAATGGTATGTCAATCAGGTAGACAAAGCTTATAAATCTGGATTAGAAGCTGCCGAAATTACAGAACAAATTTATCGAGACGAAATAGATATTTTGATAGATCTCGATAGCATCACTTTAGATATTATCTGCGAAATTACATCTTTAAAACCAGCCCCCATACAAGTTACCTGGTTGGGATGGGATGCTTCGGGAATACCGAATGTAGACTACTTTATCGCCGATCCTTATGTTTTATCAGAATCAGCGCAAAATTACTACAGCGAAACTATTTGGCGGCTACCGCAAACTTATGTAGCTGTAGATGGTTTTGAAGTTGGCGTACCAACTTTACGGCGCAAACAGTTAAATATCGGCAATGATGCTGTGATATATTTCAGTTCGCAAATGGGATTCAAGCGAAATCCAGATATAGTTCGACTGCAAATGAAAATAATTAAGGAGGTTGAAAACAGCTACTTTTTAATCAAAGGAACAGCAGATGAAGAAGCGATCGAAAATTTCTTTATTCAAATCGCTGAATCAGAGGGAGTCAGTGAAGAACGCTTGCGATTTCTACCAGATGTTGCTTTTGAGGAAATTCACCGAGCTAATCTATGTATTGCTGATGTTGTATTAGATACCTATCCTTATAATGGAGCTACAACTACTTTAGAAACCCTTTGGATAGGTATCCCTTTAGTGACACGAGTGGGCGAACAATTTGCCAGCCGCAATAGTTATACAATGATGATGAATGTAGGAGTAACTGAAGGCATTGCTTGGACAGATGAAGAATATGTAGAGTGGGGTATACGTTTAGGTAAAGATGCCGCTTTGCGGCAACAAATCGCTTGGAAGCTGCGAACATCCAGACAAACTTCTCCATTATGGAATGGTCAACAATTTACCCGCGAAATGGAGAAAGCTTACGAACAAATGTGGCTGAGATATTTAAAATAATTCGGTGTGATGGAAAAACTAAGAATTTCGATCGTCAGCAATCTTTATCCTCCTCAAAGCATAGGAGGATATGAACGTGCGATCGCAGATTACGCTCGTCTGCTGCACAAACGCGGTCACGAAGTTTTAGTGCTGACAAGCAACACCGAAAAATATACGATCGACTATACCCCTACCCATGCAGAACCATTAGTTAAACGCTGCTTAATTTTGGGAGGTTGTTGGAGCGATCGCGGCGGTTTTTGGTTTCCACCAGAACAAGCGGAACCAATCAATTTAGAGAATCAAAAAATATTGATTCAAGAATTACAAGCTTTTCAACCCCAAGTCTGTTTGGCTGGTAACATCGACTTGTTAAGAATAGAACTTTTGCAGATCCTTTTAACAGCTGGAATACCTGTCATTCACTACATAATGAATGCTAGTCCTGGCTATCCTCTAGAAGTATATCCTTACAGTCCTCTATATAAATACATTACTTGCAGCAATTGGATACTGCAAAACCTTCAAGAACAAGGCTATCCAGTCGAAACAGCACAAACAATATATCCCGGTGCAGCAGTAGAGGAATTCTATCAACCACAATTACCGCCGCACGATCGATTACGCATTGCTTATGCCAGTTTGGTGATGTATTATAAAGGCGCTGACGTACTTATAGAAGCGCTTTGTTTGCTCCATACAGCTGGTATTCCTTTTACGGCTACAATTGCTGGCGGAACTTTAGAACCACATTTGGTTAAAGCGCTGCAAGAATTAATTGCATCAGAAGGATTTCAAGAACAAGTTTCTTTCCCTGGTGTTCTATCTCGACAACAACTAAAACAGTTGTACAAAACTCATAACGTCTTGGTATTTCCTTCTCGCTTTGACGAACCTTTTGGGATCAGTCAAATTGAAGCTATGGCGGCTGGTTTAACATTAGTAACTAGCGGTACTGGTGGTGCGAGAGAAATTGTAGAAGATGGGGAAGATGGATTAATTTTTCAGTCAGAAAATCCGCTGCATTTGGCTGATATTTTGTCATCTCTACCTAATTTTCCGACTGAATGGGAGACAATTACTCGGCGAGGACAACAAAAAGCGATGTCTCAATTCAGTCAAGTGAAAACGGTAGAACAACTCGAATCTGTTTTTTGGCAAATGTTATCCGATCGGTAATTAATCCGAAGCAAGTTAGTTATCTGCTGCCATTTGCTGTATACTCGCGATGATCTCCCTAACATTTTCCGCATCAGGAGATTTAAACTGCTGCAATATTTCTAGGGATTGCTGCAAGTAATCCAGCGCCGTAGCAAATTCTCCTTGCCCATCTGCCAACACCTGTCCCAGCATCGCTTCTGATGCCAATAGTTGTCCTAGCATGGATAATGTTGTGGCTTTACCGAGAACATCGCCGATGCGTTCTTTAAGTTCTAAGGACTTTTGAAAGAAAGCGATCGCTTTCTCCATCTCTCCTTGTTCGGCATAAGTACAAGCCATATCGTTGAAAACACCAGATCTAATTTTGGCGTCTCGACAATCCCGCCATGAAGTAGCTGATAAATCTACAAGGTTCATTTCGCTGCCACAGCCAGCAAAGTGCAAAAAAAAGCTATTAATAAAAGCTGTCGTTGCACATATTTTCTTCTGGATATGATTGGATAACAAACCTAAATCTATCCCGATTTTAGGTTGTGCTAGTAAACTATAATCTGCTGGTAAATCATCTAGTAAAAATGGGTAATGCAGTATGACGTAGGGATAAAAACACAAATTAAAACGGTGATCGATCCAGTGAACGCAGTCTGCTTTTAGCAATTCATAAGATAACGGTCGCATTTCGTAATGCCATTCCGAACGACCTTTTTCTTCATATCCAAAATATGCTGTTTCTAGTATTTTACGATGGTAATGAGGGGATAATACCATAACTCCCGTTTGCACGATTTTGTCAAAGTGGGAGGGAAGGCCATAATTAATATAGTAATCTTTGGCGGTATAATCTTTTGTGAATGGTATTCCCACCGATTCCCAGTAATTGTATTCTCTTTTTAACGTTTGAGCCAACAATTCTGGTGTAGGAGAAGACCAATAATCGACAGCTCCAACTTTTTCAAGAGGAACGCCTTCTAGAATACAGGGAGCGTTCGATGTATTAATCAAAATATCTGAGTCAATCCACACAATTCGCTCGTAGTGATGGGAAAATTCCTGGCTGAGGATGAGACATTTTTGCCATGCGGGAGATCTCGCCTGCGCCCTTTCTGAAGTATCCAGGGGCGTATCAATACAAATTAAATCATATCCATGCTTATCTGCATATTTTTGCCAGTTCTCTTGAGCAAAACTTTTCCAAAGCTGCAAATATTTTTCGCCGATCGCTAATGTGACAATGGCTTTAGATTGTTTCATTTTACCCACTTTTTTTGATTAGATTTTTATTACTATTAAACTCGTAGTGAAATTTTTCAAGTTTCTGAAAAAAATCGCATATTCGCAATTTTATCCAGATCGATTACCTGTATAGACTCTATTTTTATCTGTGGGGTCTGCTTTTTATTTTCATTTTCAAATCTAATCCGAGAGTGAATTTGGGGTAACAAAACTTCCCATTGCAATGAATCTAGTTTGCCAACAGGTGAAATTTCTAGTCCATCAGTCACATCTACATCTTCTTCCATTAGCAAATTCATCACCAGACTAGATAAAAATAAATTAACGTCTATTTCCGAATTTTCAGAAATACTGCTAATATCGATAAGTAAATTTATCCGATCGCGATCGGGATGAGTTCCCAAAATTCTCATTACTGCTGCCATTTCAGAATATAAAGATTCTTCAGGCTGCAACCAATCTGGGAAAATTATTAAATTAAATACTCTTAACTTTAACGGTAGGAGAGTAGCCTGGATTAAAGCAGGACGGACTTTACTCGCCATATTTGTCCACGAAAACTTTTTCGCTTGTGCAAAACCAGCCGTAATTAATATGTTACGAATAGCAGGCTTTTGAACATCGCAAAGAGCGTTTACCATTCCATCAACATCTGTATATTCTACATATATTGCGGCTTCTCCTGCTACTTCTGGGAGTGAGGCATTGGGGGAAGTAATCACAGGACATCCGCAAGCCAACGCTTCCAAAACAGGTAATCCAAACCCTTCATATACTGAGGGGAAAACTAAAGCTATAGCACCTGAATAAGCTGCTTTCAATTCTTCATCATTCAGGGTCAGCATGTATACTGTGCTACCTGAAGTATAAGCTCTAAACTCATCTTC
Source organism: Aerosakkonema funiforme FACHB-1375 (assembly GCF_014696265.1). GTDB lineage: Bacteria > Cyanobacteriota > Cyanobacteriia > Cyanobacteriales > Aerosakkonemataceae > Aerosakkonema > Aerosakkonema funiforme_A. The sequence goes on from NZ_JACJPW010000003.1 coordinate 71,558, forward strand.
AAACTCTAAATCGAAACCAGTGCAAACAATATCAAAAGCTTGCTTGCTATGTAGTTTGCCAAATGCCTGGAAAAATAAAGTACCATTTTTATATCCGCTGCGGGAACCAACTAAAATAAAGTAGGGTTTGGCAATTCCGTACTTTTTCTTAAAGTTATCAATTTCTGCTTGCGTGGCTGGCGATAAAATGCTACTAACACCGCAATGAGCTACGGTAACGCGATCGGGAGAAAGATCCGGAAAAAACTTCACTAAATCTCGCGCTGTATTTTCTGATATTGTGATATAAGTAGAAGCGTGGCGAATAGCAAAATGCTTTTCCCGCCACATCGGTTCGTTAAGATTTCCTTGTAAAACTTCTGGAATCATATCGTATCCCATAAATACAGAAGGTGTAGATATAGGTGTCGTATAATAAGTAGAAATAAATAGATCCCCATTTTCTTCATCGCATATTTGTTGCAACAATTCTCGATCTAGCGATGTCCTACTATAACTGTAAGGTTGAATAAGTCGATACTTAATCCCAGTAACCTTTGGCGCAGTTCCACCTCTATCAAGGACGAGAATATGTTCTGCAAATCCATCTTTTGACCATTCTTCAAGCAAAGATTGCCAAACTCGTCCAATCCCCGTTTTGTAGATCTGGAAAAATACCCCATCAATGATTATTTTTACTCCTATTTTATCCTGCTTCGATGGTTTAATATTTATGATGTTATTCTCATCATTCTCATAACCTAACGCTTGAAAATAATCTTTTTGAGTTAATGATTTTCTTGTTAATTGGGGTGGTTCGCAAAAAGCTAAATTTTCAAATAAAATGGAGGGGATCTTTTTATTCGTTAACAAGTGTATGGATGCACCATTGGAGTAAAACTGAAGCCCTAGCTTTTCTGCTACGATCGATAATGCTCGATCTGTATAAATTGAAATATGTTGCCCTTCTAGCAAGGAATAGTATAACCACTCTTGCGGTTTTGGATTGTTAGCTGGTAGTAATTCTGTACTGAATAAAATGTTTGTTGAATATTTGAGGAGTTGTTCAATTTCTTCGACGGGATTTACCAAATGTTCAAATAATTCAAAAGCTGTTAATAATTCATAAAAAGTATCATTTTTTTTTATTTCAAAACCTTGAGCAAAAATATTTTGACAAAATTTGTCTTCCCAGTAAAAATCAAACCCTAAATCTCTCATCAGCCTCACAAATAAGCCATAGCCACCACCGTAATCTAAAAATTTACCTTCCTGGTTAAACATAGTATTAATTATATTTGTGGATATGTTTGAAAGCATAATATTTCTAGATACCAAGCCCACATCACTCTTAGCAATAGGATTAGAGTATGCCTCTGACAACCAATATGGTTCTTCAGTTTGAACAAATCTGCAATTCGGACATTGCCAATAATCAACATCGTATTTATTTAATAGTTTTGCGTTGGCAAAAAAGACTGATTCAGATTGACAAATTTTGCATTTCATAGTTGCTTAAAATTTTTAACTCGCTTGGGAGTGGTTTTGTGAGCAAAACTGCCTAAAACTATTATCAGCGGAGAGGGTACAATTTCTAAAATACCCAATTTTTACAAATTATTGCTAATTCGTAACAAAACTATATTAGTATATATGTACTATATTAGTGATTGATATGCCCATATAGAGGGTTGAATTATGCCATATTATAAAGGTAGTGCGTAAAGTTAGTAAGCTGATATCCATGTTTTTACCATCTTGGCGAAAACTGAATTCATCGCTGGTTCTCTCCGGAGTTACCTTGTTGTGCTTGTTAGCGATCGCTCTTTTGCAAGTGCCCCATTTAAACCAACTCCTGTCTAAATCAAAAAATGCCTCAGAAGCAGAATTAAAAAAGGAGGTAGAGACAGAAAGAGTCCGCTTGAATTTGATTAAAAATCTTCCTTCTTTGGGTTTTAATAATTTAATTGCCGATTGGGTAATGCTTAACTTTTTACAGTACTTTGGTGACGATCCTGCACGCGATCGAACGGGATACGAACTGAGTTCGCAATACTTTGATATTATCATAGACCGAGATCCAAGGTTTTTCGACTCATATGTTTTTCTATCTACCAGCGTTACGCTGTACGCAGGCAAACCAGAAAAATCTGTGGCTTTAATGGAAAAAGGATTGAAGTCACTCTCTCCCCAATTGCCTGGAAAATATTATTATGTTTGGCGCTATAAAGGAATAGATGAATTACTCTTTTTAGGGAAACCAAAAGCAGCCAAACGCTCCTTTGAAATGGCGGCGCAGTGGGCTCGCCTTCGTTCCGATCCGGAAAGCCAAAATGTAGCCACCCTTTCTGAAAGAACGGCTAGTTTTTTGTCTAAAAACCCCAACAGCAAGTTAGCGCAAGCGGGTGCTTGGTCTATGGTATTGGGGAATGCTGTAGACGATCGCGTCCGCAAGCTTGCTATTAGCCGTATTGAAGCGCTAGGTGGTAAGGTAAATATCACCCCTGAAGGAAGAGTTGAAGTTACCCTGCCAAAAACAGATTAATCTCCCTTCTGATTAATTGTTCCAAATCGACTACTAACACAATAACTAATGACTAAAAACTAATGACTACCCCCGCACTTTCATTACCCATCCTATCCACCGCGCACAAAGCATAAGTTCCCGGTTCAACAGCAGCAACATTTGTCGCCGCCGAAAAAACTTTCAGCAGCGTCCACGTACTGCCATTTTGCTGATAAAGAGTCCAAGAACGAATATCTGCATTGTTGGTAGCGTTCCAATTTAGCTTACCATCTTTGACGATCGCTCCCGTTGGTACAGTCGGCGGTGCAGCATCTATCCACTGCATTATCGGTACTAATGCAGGTTGGGCATAAATTGATTTTTTGAGAGCATCAGCAATGCCCAAACGATTTTGTAATAAATCCTTCATACTATAAAAAACATTCCCCAAAGAAAGACGATCGCTCAAACTGCGACTAATCTCAACTTGTCTGGTAATTTCCGCAACCGTCCAGCTTTTTCCATCCAGCAATCCCAGCTTATTACCAGTATAAATATGTTTGCCCTTCGGGTTATTTTCAGTCCACCATTTTAGCAAAACTGGATAACTTTGTGCTGGCGGATCGATCCGCCAGTAAAGTTGTGGCGATAAATAATCAACCCAACCTTGTTCTAGCCATTTCTTCGAGTCTGAATAAAGTTCGTTATAAGCATCCAGTCCGCGAATTTGAGCAGGTTGTCCGGGACGATAAATTCCAAATGGGGCAATCCCAAACTTAACATAAGGCTTTTCGGCGTGGATTCCATCAGCCAGACGACGCACCATTTGATTAGTATTTTCGCGTCGCCAGTCACCTAAAGAAAGTTGCCCTCCGCTTTTTTGATAAGCAGCGTAAGAGTTGCCATCCGGGAAAGTTTGACCCGCAATCGGATAGGGATACCAATAGTCATCGATTTGAATGCCGTCTACATCATAGCGACGCACAACATCGAGAATTACGTTGTAAGTCCAGTCCCGCACAATTGCAATTCCTGGGTCTACCCAAAGTTCGTTGCCATATTTGCAAACAACTTCAGGATGAGTAACTGTAATGTGAGGGGCGACATTCGGTGATGGTGATGTGGATGTTCTGACCCGGTAGGGGTTGAACCAAGCATGAAGTTCAATATTGCGCTTATGGCTTTCTGTGATGACAAACTCCAGGGGGTCGTAAAATGGTTCTGGAGCTTTGCCTTGTATTCCTGTTAGCCAAGCACTCCAAGGTTCCAATTTAGAGTAATAAAAAGCATCCCCTTCTACGCGCACTTGTAAAATTAAAGCGTTGAAGTTTAGCGCTTGTATAAGATCGAGTATCGCGATCAGTTCGGCTTTCTGTTGGGCAACTGAAAGAGCCTGTTTTGAAGGCCAATCAATGTTCCAACCCGTTGTCACCCATACACCGCGAAATTCCCTTCTGTGGCTAACGCTGACTGTTTTTCGCAGTGTAACTATATATTTTGATGGAATGGGAGTTACCTGTTTCAGATAAACTAAAGCTTGATAAATAAAAGTCGCCACCTCGCCACGAGTAGCAAACTCAAGCGGTCTGAGCATTTGCAAAGTAGGATAGTTAACCACCATATCTGCGCTGGTAGCGATCGCTATCTTATCCCTGGCATAACTGGGAATAAAATTAGCATCTTGATAAATTTTTGGCAGTTCTGCATTGAGATTAACTGTAGTGGTAATTCCCAAACCGCTAACCAACGAAATGAGAGCTTGTACCCTAGTAATCTTATCTTCAGGACGGAAGCGCCCGTCGGGATAACCGGATAAAAACTCAGTTTCGTAAGCTTTTTTTATGGCAGCCGCAGCCCAGTAATTAGAACCGACATCCACAAAAGGTACATATTTTCGCTTCCCAGGTATTGGAAAAGCTTTTACTACAATTGCCGCAAACTCAGCGCGAGTCATAGCTTGATTGGGTCGAAAAGTTTTGTCGGGAAAACCGCTAACAATGCCGCGCTGTACTAAACCTTCAATAAATAAGCGTGCCCAATGATTTTGAATATCGGAGAAACCAGTCAGGGAAGTTACCATATACAACTAAATTTAGAGTCGGTGCATCTGCTCGATCGATCGCAGGATACGTAATGTATACCAACTCTAAATACAACTACCCGGATATTTGCCAATTAAAGATGAGAATTGGGCATAGGGCATTGACGATCGAAAATTATGAATTTTGAGCAACGAGTTTTTTATTCAAAATTTTAGGACTAACCATAATAGATAAATGTAGGGTCAATTGATGAATTGACCCTACATTTTATACTCTGCTGAGAACCTATCGAATCGGTTCGCCCTGACGGAACTGTCCTGAAAATTGCTCGCCGTTGGGATATTTAATTGTTCCTCTGCCATGAGGTCGCCCACCGCGAACTTCTCCCCGATAGCTGCCTCCCTTTGCGTCTGTGCAAGTTCCTCTACCATCGAGATCGCTGTTGAAGAACTCTCCTTGACAGCGCGTACCATCCTTAGATACGTACAATCCCAGTCCATTAGGTTGGCCTAAAATGAACTGTCCCTGATAGCGATCGCCACTCGTATAGGTGATTGTCCCTCTACCGTGAAACTGACCGTCCCGGAACTGTCCATCGTAGCGAGTGCCATCAGAGAATACAAATGCCCCGCTACCATTAGGCTTTCCGTTGCGGAACTGTCCCTGGTAGCGGTTATCGTTACTGTAGATGAATTCTCCCCTTCCATTCGGCTGGCCATTGAGGAACTGTCCCTGGTAGCGGTCTCCATTACCGAAAACAAACACCCCTATGCCATTCGGCACACCATTGCGAAACTCTCCTCTGTAGGTATCTTTGTCAGTTCCAGTCCCACCGTATACGCATACCCCTCTACCGTTGAGAGTCAGAGAATTAGGTTGAAACGAGCCTTGACAGTAGGTGCCATCTGCAAATGTTACCACCTGTCCCTGTGATGGGAGCGGATGAATAATGTTAGCGCCAATTTCTAAACAAGATGCGGTTAATACTATAATTCCTATTTTCTGAATTGAGCCAAACATGGGTCAACTGTCTCCTATTTATGCCTGCATCTCACTGTTTGAACAGGCCACTTACTCATTTGCTTATGTCTCAATTATTAGCTAAAAGTTTTTTCTTACCCTTACTTAGCATAAAAATCTTTTTTGGAGCAATTGGCCCAAAAATAAGAGCCACTCAGCCAACCTTAACAAAAATAAATTTATCTTAAAATAAATTAATTTAAACAGAGTTTCCTTAAGCTCAAGACTTATGCAGCAAGCATCTGAGGTCGATCGCCAAACACAGTCCGAGGCTGCAAGCTTTGTCAGGAGCCCTGTCTGAGCCGCCCAGACCGTTACATCTGCGTTCCCAGATGCAAATGCCTAAGTCCTCAAGCCGTAGGATGAAGCGCATTTTTCTGTAAAATGCTCTATGAGATTTAGCCGAGCCAATATAAAGATCTATGAATTCAGCCTAAACTAGGCAGCAGTTCAACAGGTTGATATTTACGAATCGTGCTTCTCCCCACTCGCGGTATTGAAGCCACCGCTTTCCAAGACCGGAGTCAATGCGCCCGATTCTTTATGGCAGTGGCAGTGATTTTGGCATTCGAGATTAAGTAGAGACTGAGGTTAGGTATTGAGGTTGACCATGAGATTTCGCGGTTTAATCGTTGCATTCCTGGCATTGTGCTTGTGCGTGCTAACTGCTTGCAGTGAAGGTTCGGCAACTGCTACCAGCACCGAGCAATTGACTTACGACGATATCAGGGGTACAGGTCTGGCAAATAACTGTCCGCAGTTACAAGAAACGACTCGCGGTGCCATTCCCCTTAATGCCGGTGAGTCTTATGTAATTAAAAATCTGTGCTTACAACCGACAACTTTCTTCGTGAAGGAAGAGCCCGCCAACAAACGGCAAGAAGCTGAATTTGTTCCTGGCAAGTTGTTGACGCGGTACACATCCAGCATTGACCAAGTACAGGGGCCACTGAAAGTAAATGAGGATGGTAGCCTGACTTTTTATGAAAAGGACGGTTTAGACTTCCAAGCCATCACGGTACAACTGCCAGGAGGCGAAAGAGTACCTTTCCTGTTTACGATCAAAAGCTTAGTAGCCACAACCCAGCCGGGTGCGGAAAGTATTAATACCTCCACGGATTTTGAAGGTGAATTTAGAGTTCCCTCCTATCGCGGTGCGACCTTCCTAGACCCGAAAGGTCGCGGCACGGCGACTGGGTATGACAACGCAGTCGCTCTCCCAGCCTCAAGCGATGCTGAAGAGCTGACTCGTACCAACGTTAAGCGTACTGAAGTCAAAAAGGGTAGAATTTCCTTGCAAGTAGCGAAGGTAGATAGCGCTACGGGTGAAATTGCTGGCACTTTTGAGAGCGAACAGCCCTCAGACACTGATTTGGGAGCCGCCGAAGCCAAGGAAGTGAAGATTCGCGGTCTGTTTTACGCTCGTCTGGAACAGTCGCCGGCGTAAATTCACACATCAAGCCCCAATATTTTAAAGGGTCTTGACGATCCGATCGCAAAAAAAGGGCGCATTGCGCCCTTTTTTTCCCTACTCCAGTTTGTTGTCGGTCAAAACACAGCCAAAAATTTCAGTAGAAATGAGGTTGTATGCTTGGGTTAAATATCACTACTCTGTAAAGAGTGACTTCAGCATCGCGGCAAAACAGGTAGCCGCTTAAAGCTATCAGTAACTCCAAAACAAAATATATTTGGGGCTTTATTTGGTTAAGCTTTATGTTCGGGTTGCCTGTGGCTAGTTCTAGGCCATGCAAGAGGCGATCTCACCGCTTAGCCGATCGCAGATCACAGCTTCTTCACTGCCAAGTAAGTAAGACTGAGTTGGGCGTATCCTGGCTTCTTGTATCTACCCCACGAACTCCACCATGTCTACGACTCTATCTCATAGTTTGAAAAATGATAGCTTGCAGCTGTTGCGAGAATACCAAAAATCGCGATCGGCTGCTGTCCGCAACGAGTTGGTCAAACTGAATTTCGGATTGGTCAGAAAAGAAGCGCATTACTGGAGCAATCAATGCTCGGAAAGCTACGAAGACTTGCTCCAAGTGGGCTGCTTGGGTTTAATCCGAGCTATTGAACGGTTTGAAATCTGCAAAGGTCATGCCTTTAGCTCTTTCGCCCTTCCCTATATTCGAGGTGAGATTCAACACTATTTACGCGATAGAGGCTCATCTGTTCGCATTCCGCGACGCTGGCTGACGCTGCAACGGCAGGCTCAAACAGTAACGCGGGAACTCCAAGAGGATCTCCATCGGCAGCCAACCGATGCGGAAGTGGCAGCAGCGCTGGGAATTTCCGCACCAGAATGGCAGGAAATTAAATTGGCTTGTCAAAATCGTGCGCCTCTGAGTCTGGATACACCGATGGGAGATGAGGAAGAGGGTTCCACTTGTCTGGGAGAACTCGTTCCCGATCCTCGCTATCGCAGTTTTCAGTTAGCGCAAGAAGACCAGATTCGCCTGCAACAAGCTCTGGTTCAACTGGAAAAACGCACGCGAGAAATATTAGAATTTGTTTTCCTACAGGATTTAACTCAAAAAGAAGTTGCAGAACGCTTGGATATCAGCGTGGTAACAGTGTCCCGTCGTGTCAAAAAGGGGCTGGACTCGCTCAAGCAGTTGATGGGAGGAAGCAACGACTGAAGTCAAGTTCTTTCCATCAAGTCGATCGTACTTACTCGGTGGCAGCGACATTTTCTAGGAGTCAAAGTTAAGAGCAGTAGGTATTTTCCCATAACGGAAATAACCTACCACTCGGAAATACTTGCAAGTTTTTGATAACAAAACTCTTAACTCCAGCTGTACTTTTAAGATATAAATGTACCAGGCACGCGCTTTGTGTCCGGCGATCGGATGAGCCGGCCTTTTTGGCAGATGCAGGTAAAGCTTTTGGGAGACTGGCAATGCGTCAAGTTTCGTTCCTTACCTTTGTAGCGACGCTGGCTCTTTTGACGGGCGGATGTAATTTTTTTGGTGGCGGAGGTGGTGAAAGTAGTACTTCTCCTACGCCAACTACTAGCTCACCAGCCGCCCAGTCACCGACTCCGGAGTCTTTTCAAAGTCCGTTGGTAGAGCAGCAAAATAAACCAACGCCAGCTGCGGTACAAAAATCCACTATTGCAGCAGCAACTACTCCAGAATTGATTCCACCCACCGACCCGGATAAGCGCAGGGCAGAGGTGGAAAAGGAAAAAGCTCAAGCAGCAAAAGACCCGTTTGGTTTGCTTCCCATTCCGCCATCTCCAACTCCAGAGGTAGGTACAAACGCTCCCAGCGCTCCTACAACACCGCCTCAAGCAAGTGTGCCTCAAGTACCGCAAGTGCCAATCGCACAACCGCCGAAGTTGAACGTAAGTGACCAGGCTACCACCAGAGGAGTTCCTCAACTACCCGATGTGTCAGTAGCACAACCGCCTGCACTGACTGTTCCTCGCACAGTTAACGGAAATGTCAATGGTAATGTTAATGGTGTATCTGGAGTATCAGGTGGCGGAGCGCCAACAAAACGAACTACGGTACAACCACAACGCCGCAACCCAGAGTATACAGACGGACTGGGCAAACTGCCGAAACCCCCTGCATCCACGGTCAGCACGATCGCAAGACAACCGCAACGCACTCCAGTAACGGCGACCGGAGTCTCTAAAGCCCCAAAACCCACTCAACAGGTGGCAAGAGCAGTAGCGCAGCAACCGAAGCGACAACCAACTAAAGCGATCGCCAAAGTACCTCAACGTCGTCCCGCCGCCAGCAATGCGATCGCCAGAGCGCCACAGCGCCCGCAACAGCCAGCCAGCACAGTAGCGCGGCAACCGCAACGCACGCCACAACCAGCAAGAACGGTGGCAACAGCGCCGCAACGTCGTCCCGCCGCTAGCAATGCGATCGCCAGAGTGCCACAGCGCCCGCAACAGCCAGCCAGCACAGTAGCGCGGCAACCGCAACGCACGCCACAACCAGCAAGAACGGTGGCAAAAGCGCCGCAACGTCGTCCCGCCGCCAGCAATGCGATCGCCAGAGCGCCACAACGCCCGCAACAGCCAGCCAGCACAGTAGCGCGGCAACCGCAACGCACGCCACAACCAACGAGAACGGTGGCGAAAGCGCCGCAACGTCGCCCCGCCGCCAGCAATGCGATCGCCAGAGCGCCACAGCGTCCGCAACAGCGACCCAACACAGTAGCGCGACAACCGCAACGCAGTCGGCCAGCAGCTAACAGCACGGTAGCGCGACAACCGCAACGCAGTCGGCCAGCAGCTAGCAGCACGGTAGCGCGACAACCGCAACGCAGTCCGCAACTAGCTAGCAGTGCAGTAGCAGCAGCACCCGCAACAGGAAATCGACAAAATACAGCTCAGGCTACTCCATCTCCGGTTGCTCCCAATACTCCTAATGCCACGCCTAGTACTCCGGCGATAATTGCGCCACCTCAACCACCCGAAATCCCCGTACTGCCGACTCCTCCAGACCCAGTTTTGGCCAAAGGAGTTGAAGTTTCGGGGGTGATAGTCATCGGTAATGAGCCGACAGCGATCGTGAAAGCACCGAATGAAGCGACAAGCCGCTACGTCAAAGCTGGGCAGCGGTTATCAAACGGGCAGGTGTTGGTCAAACGCATTGACGTAGGCGAAGGATCTGAGCCGATCGTGATTCTGGAGCAAAACGGAGTGGAAATCTCCAAAGCAGTAGGCGAAAGACCGCCGACGGCTGCACCAGCGGGAGGACAACCGGGGGCACAACCGACTGCTCCTGCTCCACAACCGCAGGCTACTCCTCCAGCAACTACGGTCTGAGTACTGCTAGAGCGCGATCGACTCTAGAAAAACCTTACCTTTTTCGCCCTCTTCCCTCGTGGGGAAGGGGGTGCTATTTCTCGCCTCTGCTTTTCTCGTAGGGATGTTTTGTTGCAATATATATAGAACGTGCAAATGATGAAAATGGCTGGAGAAAATCAGAGATATCAAGTTGAATTTCCTAGAATGCCGCTAGCGGTGTATCGAGAGTTAGCAACTCATCTGCGTCAGGTGGAAGGGGTGCAAACAAGTCCGATCCCGCAACAGTCTCAGGAATTCGATTACGATCGCTCTCAAGTGGGGAGTCTGTGGATTGAGTATTCAGAAACTGTTGACGATGTATCTCGCCAACGAGTAGAGCAGATTTTACAGTATTATCGGGAACGTTACGGCACAAGGTAATGAAGAATTTTAAATTTTAGATTTTAGATTTTAGATTTGAATTCAATTTGAAATCTAAAATTTGAAATTTCCCCATTACCAATCACCAATTACTAATTACTAATTACTAAATCATGGGTACAATTCAAGCTTTACGGGGAACGCGGGATATTCTGCCAGAAGAAGTTGTGTACTGGCAGTGGGTAGAATCCGTTGCACGAGATATTCTCAGTAGATCGGCTTATCAGGAAATTCGGACTCCTATTTTTGAGGCAACGGCGTTATTTGAACGTGGCATTGGCGAAGCTACGGATATAGTCGGTAAGGAAATGTACACCTTCATGAGTCGGGGGGAGGACAAGTATTCAATCACCCTGCGTCCGGAAGGTACGGCTGGTGCAGTGCGATCGTATATTCAAAATGGTATGCACGCTCAGGGAGGGGTACAGCGCCTTTGGTATACAGGGCCGATGTTTCGCTACGAACGCCCCCAAGCTGGGCGTCAGCGGCAGTTTCACCAGATCGGCGTTGAGGTGTTGGGTAGTTCCGATGCGAGGGCGGATGCAGAGGTAATTGCGATCGCTACCGATATCCTGCAAACTCTCGGATTGCAAAATCTCCGCTTGGATATTAATTCGGTGGGCAATCCTACTGACAGGCAGCAGTATAGACAAGCACTGATTGATTACTTCACTCCTTACAGTTCCGAGTTAGATGCAGATTCGCAAACTCGTCTAACTCGCAATCCTCTAAGAATTCTGGATAGTAAAGATAAGCGAACTCAGGAAATTGCTCAGAATGCTCCTAGTATATTAGATTACCTGGGCGTGGATTCTAAACAGCATTTTGACCAAGTATTGCAGCTATTAACAGATTTGGGGATTTCCTATCAGTTGAATCCTCGATTGGTGCGGGGATTGGATTACTATACTCACACCGCTTTTGAGATTATTTCTGATGATTTGGGCGCACAAGCTACGGTTTGCGGTGGTGGTAGATATGATGGTTTAGTAGCAGAATTAGGTGGGCCAGATACACCTGCTGTGGGTTGGGCGATCGGTTTGGAAAGATTGACTATTTTGCTGCAAAAAATGCAACAAGCACCGAAAAAAACGCTAGATTTTTATGTGGTTTCTAGAGGAGAAAAAGCAGAGGCGCAAGCGTTATTGTTAGCGCAGAAATTGCGGCGAATTGGATTTAGTTTGGAATTAGATTTGAGCGGAAGTGCGTTTAAAAAGCAATTCGCACGTGCTGATAAGAGTGGTGCTGTTGCTTGCTTGATTTTAGGCGATGAAGAAGCTGAAAATCAAACGGTGAAATTAAAGTGGATGGCGACAAAAGAACAGCAGACGCTTTCTCAAAAAGATTTACTTGGCAAGACGGACGAGTGGCGACGCCAAATAGATATGCTTAAAACGCAGTAGTAAGGATACAAGCATTTGTCAACAGTGCTAATAAAATTCGCTCTAGGCTAAGTGATTCAATGGAGAGGTTAGGTAAGTATTTTGCAATTTCCATGTGCAAAATTTGTGTTCTTTTAGTTGTCTCTCGGACATATTTCCCTCATTAAAATTTGGCGGGTGATTTTTCAGGGGATTCATTTTAATTGCTGTCGTTGCTAGGCTAATTCATTCCCAGGTTTTTGGTCTATCGTTTGTTTAGCACTCCAGTCTTGAATGGTAGGTGGATGCGATATTTTCACCTGGAGTAACAGGCTCCAGATATTAAAAACTAAATCGTCGGGGTAAATTGGTTTTAATAAATACGCCTCAACCCCTACTTGCATATATTGGTCAAGACTTTTTGTTGGACAGGTTGAAGTAACCAGGATGGGAATAGATTTGCCATTGGCTATTGCCAAATACTTCAATCGCTGCATCAAAGGATCGACACGCTCACCCTTAAAGTTGATTTCCGATATCATCATATCGGGTACAAGCCAATCCAGAAGGCTTAATGCTTGTTCGATCGAGCTAGCGCTCGTCACTTTTGCACCCAATTCTTCAAGTAAGATACTATACAAGTATCTACTGTCATAATCGTTATCCACAACTAGGATTTGGACATCTTTGAGTATTCCGAGGTGGGCAGAAAATTTTCTAATTACATCCATCTTAAGTACCTGAATTAAAACATCTATTTAAACTTGGTAATTAGCAAACTTTTAATCCAAGTTTATAAATCATTGGATGTTTGCTAATCACATTTAATTCAGTAGATAGCCAATTTAGCCAAGCATAATTTTTAGATTAGAGCTTTGCTAAATTGACATTTATTGATAACAGTAACTACAACGCCAGTAAATTCCTTCCCAACGGATGTGGCGAAGTAAAACTGTGGCACAACAAGGGCAAAGATGTCGGTCTCGGCTAAGACCGAGTGTTGTGGATATAAATCGTTGGCTAGGCTCAGAAACTAAATGTCTTGTGAGTAACATGGAATGGAAATCTAAAAGGTTGATTTTAGAATTTGAGTTGATTTGATGGCAACCAATCCAAGCCGGACAAGGCGAAAGAAAGATTTTTTTTCTGTTTCCTTCCGTTATCTAAATCTCTCGCTTTAGACTGGAAGCCGATGCGATCGAATAAAAAACGCGATCGCTCTACTGAAGACCACCGATAAGGTAGTCAAAATAAACACTAACTTCGTTAGCATCTTCTCCAGACAGCATGGAAGTAGTAACATTCTTCATGGCACGGACGCTTTCGGCAACAGCATCAGTCGGTGTACCGAGAGAGTTATACATCTGGCGCACCCCAATCAGCCCAATTTCTTGCAAAGGGGTTGTTTCTCCAGCTACCACACTGTAAAGGACTAAGCGCAGGTAGTAATCCATATCCCGCAGGCAAGTCGCTGTCATCGCCTCGCCGTAGGCATTGCCACCCGGAGAAACAATGCTGGGGCGTAGTTGGAATAACTGCTTTGCAGCTAGCTGAACAATGCGTTCCCGGCTTCCCGTTATCGCTTGGGCAAGGCGGAGACGACGTTCACCGCCTCTGAAAAATTTCTGGATCTGCTCGATGTCTCCAGGGGTGAGATAGCGACACTCGGCATCTGCATTTTCGATTAATTTTTTGATAATACTCATCAACAAAATTCTCCTTAAAAATCTAAATCAAGGTTGGTCTGAAACGAATCCATTGACGTTTAGCCGTCAGCGATTTATTCAAATGCAACTCTTCGTTACTCTTGAAGTGTGACAGGTGAGTGTTTGATTTCTTGTATGATTTGATTAATTACAAGATTATCTCCAAAAATATTTTTTTACTTCCTGAGTAAAATAAATACTACAAAAAAATCCAAGGTGTAATGAACGGTTTTAATTGCTGAAACCGTTGCTTTGCTTACCTTTGATATTATGTATCCTGCTATACAGATTTTTTGGTGAATGCGATAGACCAGAAACCAAGATTTTTTAATAAACCTGGTTTCTGGAGTTTATTTCCAGAAAATTTAATCTATAATTCAATCCTGAAACTTGTTAGTTCTAAAGCTGATTTCGCTAGCACTTACGTATTGGCAATTTAGCCCTAAAACGCAGCTACGCAAGTATTTTTCGGGAATGGCAAGAATTTTCAGGCTAGTGTGGGTAGTTTACTGCCATTCTCTGTCTTCAAGCTCGTTCTGAGGTAGCAATAAGGTGGCTTCAATTTCCTGCCGAGTCGCCGCCGTGACTTCGCAATTGCTATGCAGGCAATCGAGAAGCAGTTGATTGGCATCGTAGTAGCGTTGTAGAACTTGTTGTTGCTCGGTGCTAAACTCCCAGGTGCGGCTAGTATTTCGATAGTTAACGATCGTTGTCCTTAACTGTTCCACCCAGGCGGAATAGTGTTCTTGCCACCAGTCCTGAAACCGTTCTCGGCTTTGAGAAGCAGGTGGGAGTCGATCCCTGATTTGTTGCAGGGATTTATAGAATCCGGCATCGAGAACCATCACCAGAATATTGTTAATTGCCTCGCTACAAGCATTGGTATAAGCTAACTCTTGAGAGCCTTCGCTGGCCAACTGCTGGAGCAAATTATCCAACGCCGCATCTAAAAACATACCCTGGTCGAGAGTGCTGGCTAAAGTAAACTGAGCAGCTGTATGAGGTGACTGGGCAAGGGCAAGGTAAAAAGCTCTGGTGGTGGCAATTTTGGGTTGAGTTGGGACGGTGCGAGATTTTTGGCTAGCCCAGAGCAAAAATTCTTGTAGATAAGGGTCTTGAGCAACTAAACCATCAATTTGTTGCTTCATCAATTGTACTAGAGAGTCTGCACTTCGCAGCATGGCAACTGTCAAGAGGAAGATTTCGCGCCAGTGAGGGTCTGTGATATGGCTGACGAGTCCTCCCAAAGCTTGCTCTAATCCTTGCAGGTTATGACTGGCAACGATTTGGCGGGCGGTGAAGTATTCGTGAAACACTAGATAGGAGAAAGAAAAGATGCCTCTCGCCCGTTCGGTGAGTAGCCCATGTTGAGTTTCGATCGCTTTTAGTACCGCTTCACTTTCGAGTTGCAGTTCCTCTGCTTCCAGGTTTATTTCGGACAAATTCCGCAGATAGTCCCCAATATACTGCTCTATAATGCGTTGCTCGAAAAAATATTGCCCTTTTTCAAAGGTAACTGCGGCCAACTGGCTCAGCAACCTCAGCTTTTGAGGTAATAAAAACCCTTGGTAAACCTTATCCCGTTCCACTCCTTTGGCTTCGTCCCATTTGCCTAGAAGCAAATCCAGTCCTTGCTTATAAAACTCAGACCGCTTGGTGGGAAATTTATCTTGTCCGTGAAACACCCAACAAGCTAGATGCAAAAATAGGGGCGTGACAATCAGCTGGCGAAAGTGCCAATTTTCCGGTAAGTCCAACTTTTCAATAAACTGAACCGATTGTGCTTGCCCAGATTGACGGTTGGTTTTAGTGAATGTCACAAACCATTTTTGGGCGAAGGTAACGATTTGATCTTGGGTAAAGGGGGCAATTTCCACATCGGTAAAGCCTCGAAACTGGAGCTTTTTGGCGGCGGTGCGACAGGATACCACAAACTGATTTTTGTGATATTTGTCGGAAAACTTGCGAATTTCTCGTTGAACTGCGCTGCTGTCTTGGTTGAGTACTTCATCCATCCCATCCAGCAATAATAGGACTCTACCAGCTTGCAGCAAGGTTTCGATCGCAGATGGGTTGTAAATACCAGAGTTGATAAACGCCTGACGGAGGTAATTTAAGAGGCGAAAGTTGCCATTATCCCTGGATTCTTCGGCAAAATCTCTCAAGGTGATGAAAATGGGCACTTGATGGGCGGCAAACTCGCCCCGGTTACACTGAATGGCGAGATGCTTCAAAAAGGTGGTTTTGCCAACACCTGGTTTACCCAGTACTCGAAGTTTGGAGTATGTTTCAACTGCCTGCATCCCCGGTATTTGTTTTTGGTTTATTTCTCCCAAACCAATGCGATCGAATGCGGCTGGGCCTAAGTTTGGCAAATTACTGATATCAAACCACTGTTGGCTGGCAATTTCTTGCAAAATATTGACATCAACATAGATATCATCAATTTTGACCGGACGATTAATGTCTAATAGCTGCAAGATACCGCACTGGTATTGAATTTTATCCCGCCGTTGTGAGCGTACTTGCTGTACCAGGGTATCAATGTTTGGGGCGGAAGTTTCTGTCAACTCTCGCGGTTCGGAAAATTCTACTGGCGGATCGATCGCAATCTCTCGCCAATCTAAGTCTAATATGGCACAAATATTTAGAAAAACTTGGCGATCGACGGGTTTACCCGTAAAAAATCGCCATATTGGTTGTCTAGTCTTTAAATTTACTTCCCCTGCCAGGTTTTCCTGCGTCCACCCTTTGAGGGCAAAGGCTCGCTTAGCCTGTTGAATTCCCAGCGGTGATGCTTTGAGCGATCGCTTGGCCATGACACAAGACTCCAAGTCTTAAAATCAATAACGTGTTTGCTACTAAGCTCCTGTTGAACGGCTATCATCAACGACCCCCTACAATTCTCAATCTCGTCTACAGTTTACCGATTCTTGCGGGTTTATGGTGAAAAATGTTTTTCTATGTTATAAATAAGTTTTGTTCTGTTAAGGATGAGTATGATTGTGAGTTAAGGTAGGGGTAAATGCAGGTTAGTTAATTATTGCTTAAAAGCCCTCTAGTATTATTGGCGCAAACCACCCTAAGATTATATCGGTTGTTATTATCATTATTTTGACAGGCAAGCTAAATGACAAACAAAATCTAGACACTAACTATAAAAAAGGTGTTTTTCGACATATAAAAAATCCAGATATAGGTGAAATCAAATTGTTAAGATAACCGGAAAAATTCCTTCAAAATTAACTTCATAACAAATGCTTTACAGATTCCTAGTCGATCGCTCTCCAAAACGCATATTTCCTTAGAAGTAGATACAATATTCAAATATACGCTTCTGGTATAATCTTTTTCACCGTGACCCCACCTACCAAAGTTACCCCAGGGCAGCCTCTCACTTCTTTACAAAAATCAGGTCTAGAATGGGTCGTTCGCCTGCATGGGGGGAGAGATGTTGTACTCGCGATCGACCTCACAGAAAGTGTAGGCTTAAATGATGAAGGTCGCAATCGCCTGCGTCAGATTGTCCAAGATAGCCTGCATCCCGGCGATTCTGTTTACGTCGTTCCTTTCGCCACTACCACAAATCCCCTACCGCCGCCGATTGAATTTAGCGGTAAAAAAGAAGATATTGATAAAATTTTGCAAGTTGTACCGCTAGAACGCGATCCCAATGTTCGCAATACAGATATTCAACAAGCTGAATTAACTATATATCAAAATCTTGCCCAAGTCAATCAAGACCGCCTGCAAGAAAATCAGCCAATTAAACCGCAATCAGTTGTTTGGATTACGGATGCACCTCTTTTTAGTAACGGGTGGATTGAAACGCCTGCTGAAAGTCCTTTTCGGCAAGAAAATTCTCTAGAAAGTCAACAACGGCAAGAGTGGATTAAAGCTTTGCCAATGCAGGCTCGCAAATTAGCAATTAGAACTAATGATAACAAAGAATATAACTTGACAGTTGTCGATATTCCTCCCACCGTTCAGGAGTTATGTACTCCCGCACCTGGAGGGAAAGAAACTTGTTTAGTTACGCCTTATTTGATTAAACAGTTGTGGCTACCTGCGTTAATTTCAGCGATAGTATTTATTGCCTTAGTAATGGCGGGAATCAAATTTTATCGCTTGCAACGGAAGTGGGAATTAATTGTAGATTTTACGGCGACGGAAAAAGAAGAAGACCAAAAGTGTTATTTAGCGCACAACAAACGAATTGCTATTGGTGAGTATGATTCTACTTGTGTTGATTCCATTGACACTCCAGGGCCAGAAGTGAGAGGATATTTAGAACGGAAAGGTGAGAAACTTTACTTAGTCCCCACTGGTGATGCACCAATTTATTATAACGGTCGGGAAATTACCGTGCGAACTCTTATTACTGGATATCGGATGAGGCTGAATTGTCCAGATCCGAAAAAGCGTCGGGATTACGAGGTAGTTATTAAAGTGAGAAAATAGGAGAAAAAAGGATGAGATGAGTATACCGATAGCGGATTATGATAATAGTTGGAAACAAGCGATACGTGCTAACGCACACGCTGACGCGAACGGCCCGTAATTAGTTTAGCAGTTTTAGGGGATGAAACAAATTCTTGGCGACCATCTGTTTATGAATATAGCTTGGATGGTTTCCAATTGCGAATGCAGTTTCCGATCGTGAAAGTGTTAGATTACGAAAGTCAATGGGAGGTTTTGTCACAAAGCGATAATCCTTTTGCGATTATGATTATGGCGCATTTAAAGACAAAAGCGACGATTGGAAATCTGGAAAACCGAAAGCTTTGGAAATGGACTTTGGTACGAGGACTTTTTGAAAAAGGTTACAATAGAAACGACATCGTACAGCTATTCCGGGTGATCGATCGAATGATGGCTTTAACGAGGGAACTTCAACAACAATTTAAACAAGAAGTAGATCGCTATCAGGAGGAAAGAAAAATGCGGTTTTTAAGTAGGATTGAAGAAGATGCTATTGAAGAGGGAATTCAGCAGGAACGCCAATATACTTTGCAATTCGCCCGAGAAAATGTGATTGAAATTTTGCAGATGCGGTTTCAAGAAATACCGCCAGAATTTAGTGAGGCGCTGAATAAAATTAATGATTTGTCGGTCTTGAAGCAACTGCATCGACAGGCGATTACTGTTAGTTCCATTGCGGAATTTCAGCAACTAATTTAAGAAAGAAACCCGGTTTCTCTAAGAAACCGGGTTTCTGCACAAAGAATAATAAGGAGGTAAAAAAATGACTCAATCGAATGAGCGCAATTTTCGGGGAATCAACCGCACAATTTGTATCGGATTAGGCGGGACGGGTCGAGATGTTTTGATGCGAATTCGGCGGTTAATTGTCGATCGCTATGGCGATTTGAACAAATTACCAATTGTGAGTTTTGTACATATCGATACAGACAAAGCGGCGACACAAGTATCTGGTTTGCGGACGGGGAGTACCTATCACGGTGTTGACTTAAGTTTTCGGGAATCAGAGAAAATTAGCGCCACCATGACATCGGCGGAAGTGACTAATTTCGTGCAAGGAATGGAACGGCGATCGAATTACGATCGCCAAGGGCCATACGATCATATTGCCAGATGGTTTCCGCCGCAATTATTGCGAAATATCAAAGCAGTAGAAGAAGGCGCAAAAGGAATTCGACCTGTAGGAAGATTGGCATTTTTCCACAATTATCGCAAAATTCAAAGCGCCATTCAAACAGCAGAAAATCGCACGCGGGGACATGAAGCAACTTTACTCAAATTGGGGTTAACAGTTGAAGAGGGATTGAATATTTTTGTGGTCGGTTCTCTCTGCGGTGGTACTGGTAGCGGGATGTTTTTAGATATCGCTTATAGCTTGAGGCGTGCTTATAAGGATAGCGAAGCTAAAATTGTCGCTTATTTGATAATTAGTCCTGATTTGTATGGCAATACTCCTAACATGATTGCCAATACTTATGCCGCTCTCAAAGAACTCAATCATTATACCACACCCAGCACAAAATTTGAAGTTTGTTACGATATGCAAACCATAGAAATTGTGCGAGAAACGCGACCGCCTTTTGATTACGCATATTTAGTTTCCAATCAAACCAGCAGCGATTATAAAATTCTCAAACAAGCGAAATTATGTAATGTAATCGCACATAAAATTGCCTTAGATTTTTCCGGTGAATTAGCACCCGTGGTTAAGGGAATGCGGGATAATTTCACATCACACATGATTCAGTGGGACGATCATCCCCGTCCCAACGTGCAGCGATATTTAACATTTGGATTGGCAGCAATTTATTTTCCCCGCGATATCATCGTGCAGATCGCTTTAACTAGAATTAGCGTGAAATTAGTAACATTCTGGTTAAATGGATCGGGACAAAGCCCCGATCCACAAAAGTTATTTGAACAATTTATAGTTCAATATAATTGGCATAGCGATTTGGCGCAAAGGGATGGTTTTACTAGCAAATTAGCTGAAGCAGTGCAAGAAGGAAATAAGACTTTTGTTAATGTCCTTAACGCTTGGAGAAATACTAAGTTAGAAAAGGCAATTAACGAGTGCAAAAATAAGGACGATCGCAACGGTTTAAGACAAACTTTGCCTCGCGAATTTCGAGAGCAATTTAGAAAAAGCCAACCCGGTGAAAATGAAAGTACAAGAGGAATTTGGCTGACGAGATTGTTACAGGTAAGCCCCGATATTTTCAAGCAGCTTAAGGAAAATATCGATGAATTTTTGGCTAATTTAATGACACCGGGGACTGCTAATTTCTCAATTAAGAGCGGTCGCGATTGGCTAGATGCTTTGCAAAGAGATTTGGAGCTTTATCAACGACAGTTAGAGGAAGAAATTGCTAATTTTGGTGGTGTACGCAAATTAGAAGATTTGGAGAAGAAATGGCGGGATGCAGAACAGATAATTGAAGATCTCGAACAAAAATTCGATTTACCTTTGGTAGGTGGAAAAAATCGAGAAGTGCAAGCAGAAGCCAAAAGAGTAGTGCGGGAAGTTTGCGATTTAATCAAACACAATTTCGATCTTGCCGTTACTCAAGAAGCATTGCAAATTGTCAATAATTTGCAAAAGCACATTCGAGAGCGATCCACTCAATTAGCTGCTTTCAGTCGGTTAGTCGATAACTTGAAAAGCGACTACGAAAAAGAGGAAAGCGATCTCAGACAAACGAATTTTGATGAAATGAGCGGTGAGGCAATTTTTGACGATGACGATATTGAAATTTGCTATAAAACTTTGTTACCAAGTAATGATTTTCGCTCTCAGTTAGTGCTACTTAGTAAGCAAGTAACAGAAGCATCGGGAGTCGAAGAATCGATCGGTTATTTAATGGAGCGCACCAATCAAGAGCAACTGCAAAAAGAAATCGACTTGAAAGTAGACAGGGAGTTTGGCTCTCGCAGCAATCAAATTGTTAAGTCAGTCATTAAGCGTTTCATTCAAAATTACAACACTTCCGAACGGCGTACTCGTTTAGCACAAGTAAAAAAAGAAGCCGAACCTTTGCTGCGTTTAAATTTGAGCGATCCTTACTTCCATCAAACACCAGCAAAAAGAAGCGATTTAGTCGGATTTAAAGATACTGATGACTCGGAGGTTCAGCAGTTTAAAAATATTCTGATCGGCGATTCAGGTATTTCGGAAAATGCGCTCAAACCAACTCAAGCGGAAGATGAAATCTTAATCGTGACTGAATATGCTGGGTTTCCGCTGCGACTGATTAGCGGTTTAGAAGGGATGCGAAATCCTTATATGCGCGAGCAGAATTTGGGTGGTTTTCTGCACAACGATAGTCGGATTTTGTTTACCGATATCATTCCTCCAGATGACAGAATCATGGAAGAATTGGAAGATGTTTTCTATCCTTGTTTGGCGTTTGAGTTAATGAAGGAGAACGGAGAGAATCAGCAATTGGAGTTTCAATATTATGATGAATTGCGAGATCATTATAATACAGCTTCTCTCAGTCAAATTTGGAGTCAAGCTTTGGAGGAATTGGCGAATCGACGCGATATGACTGAAGCTTTGAAGAGTTTGCTCGATCGTGCGATCGCTAATATAGAAAGACAACCAAATCAATGGGAAAAACACTACTTACCCAAACTGCGCCAATTTGTCGATCGCATTGATAAATTACCAGAAGACGACCCCAATTATCCCTACCGAGCAACCGTCGTCGGAGTTCCCGGAACTACCGATACTCCACCTAAAGAGGGAATTATCAATCGCTTCCGTAAAAAAATGGATGCGCGATTTAAATCTTTGCAACAAAATTCTCAACAACGCACCAACACGAGCGATCGAGAAATAGTTCCTGTCGATGTAGTTTTTGAGTCAGCCGAAGATTCTCAAGATCCCAAACTACAAAGGGAACTAGATCTGTTAGAACAAGAGTTGAGAGATGGTTTGATTACCCAAAAAGGTTACGATATCAAACGTCAACAAATTATGAAAAAATACTCTCAGTAATTTCGGTATAAGTTGGGTTTTGTTACCTCAACCCAACCTACCAACTTACCACCAAAACTCAGGGGTGTATGTACGACAATGTTTGCAAATTTATAACTGAAGAATTCACCGCCGATATTGCCACTTGGCTGTTAGGTTCACCAGTCAAATTAACTGAACTGAGTCTTTCTGAATTATCTTTAGAACCAATTAGAGCAGATTCTCTAATTCTCCAAGATGTTGATAGTAATTTAGTCCTCCATTTAGAATTCCAAACCGATCCCGATCCAGAAATACCTTTTCGGATGGCTGACTATCGTCTGCGAGTATATCGCCGTTTTCCCGAAAAACGAATGCGCCAAATAGTCATTTATTTAAGGAAGACAAATTCCAAATTAGTACGGCAAAAAACTTTTTCATTAGAAAACATCAAACATAAATTTGAGGTGATTCGCTTATGGGAAAGACAGCCAATTGAGTTTCTCAATCCTAATTTTGTGGGATTATTACCATTTGCAGTATTAAGCAACACAAAAAATCCTCAAGAAATACTCAATCAAGCTGCACAATTGATTGAGGAAATACCAGAAAAAAGGGTGCAACTTAACTTAGTTGGTACCGCCGCAATCTTAGCTGGGTTAGTATTGAAGGAAGAGGTCATTAAAACAATCCTACGGGAGGACGTTATGAGGGAATCTGTGATTTATCAAGAAATTTTGCAAACTGGATTACAACGGGGTATTCAGCAAGGTATTCAGCAAGCTACAGAGCAATTTGCGCGTACTTTGCTGCAAAGAAATATGCCTGTAGAGGAAGTAGCTAGTTTGACGGGACTGACAATTGAACAGGTACAAAGTCTACACAATACTGTGGATAATCAATGAATTATAACGTGACCGGGTTAAACCCGGTCACACCAAATAACCAACTAACTAAAACTGGATCCTACGGGAGGACGTTATGAGGGAATCAGTGATTTATCAAGAAATTTTGCAAACTGGATTGCAACGGGGTATTCAGCAAGGTATTCAGCAAGGTATTCAGCAAGGTATTCAGCAAGCTAAAGAACAATTTGCGCGTACTTTGCTGCAAAGAAATATGCCTGTAGAGGAAGTGGCAAGGTTAACGGGACTGACAATTGAACAGGTACAAAGTCTACAGGATTCTGTGGATAATAACTGAATTATCCGATCGAATCTCAATCCTCGCTTTCAAGTTCCTGCTGGGAGCGAGAACAAAATCACAGTTCATCCTCAGAATCTTAAGGTTTTGTCATGCCACCAATCCCGTCTTATTTAATTTTTCTGACTGTCGTACTCGTTGTTTTGCCATCAGTAATTGCTATTTTATTGCGTTTAGCTTTGCATCAACATTTGGTGCAGCAAGTGACTAAGGTGAAAATGCTCGTCAACGGTAACACGAGTATCAAAGAACCTCGGATTGTGGAAAACCTTAAATCGAGATTTAAAGAAGCGAGTAGTAATTTAGAACAAGTCAATACAGCAGCATTAATAGATCAAGTTTACAGCCAAGAGAAAGTGGCGGGGATTTCCAGCGAACAAATCGACTACTTTTGTCGTATTCTCCCAAATTTATTGCTAGCATTTGGATTGCTGGGGACTTTTCTAGGGATTACAATTAATTTAACTGCATTGAGTCAGACGATCGCGCAACCCGACGCCAGCAATGTTAGCAGTTTAGTGCAGAAATTGCAAGAACCTTTACAAGGTATGGGGATTGCCTTCACCACTAGCTTAACGGGAATATTTTTTAGCGCTTTATTAACAGTAATTAATTTAATATTCAATACTAACTTAGCTAAGTATCAGCTTATTTGTTCTCTGGAAGATTATCTCGATAACGTTTATCATCCCACACTACAGGGTCAAACTCGCCTAGATAAAATAGTCAAAGGTATGGCAGATTCGTTTGACCACTTCTTAACTAAATTTGGACAAACTGTGCGAGAAGCAGTCGAAAGTTCTCTCAAAGCTAAACTGCAAGAAATTTTTGATGCTAATATTGAAGCTACCAAGTTAGCCAAAGAAGTATACACCAGATTAGCCGAATCTTCTGGTACGATATCCAGCGGTGCAAATCAATTTAAAATATCCGCTAATGAGTTGGGGAATGCTGTAGCGGCGATGATGACAACAGCCGAGCGATTTAATCAGGTAGCCGAAACTTTTGAGCATAGCCAATTTCCGCACAGATTAGCAGACGCAACAGCAGATTTGGCTAGCACGCAAGCCGACTTTTCCCAGTCTGCTTCTATTTTAGCAGAATCGGTTCAATCAATTAAAAAAGCGCTGAGCGAACTGCGACGTTCCAGTCAACAATTATTGAATTTGCAAGAAGAAGTCAGCAATATTAATCAAACATCAGTGCAATTTTTAGAGTTGCATCAAAACCATCAAAAAGCTCTCGATGAGATTGTTGTCCAACTCCAGCAAGGATTGCCAAATTTTCAGTCTGTTGCTGAATTACAGCAGAAAATTATCTCTAAATCGGATAATTTGGATAAAGTACAAGTTGAATTGGCAAACTTGGTAGAGACGCTGAGGGAATATACGGAGGGTGTTACTTTGGGAATTCAATCTGTGAGCGATCGCATTTCCGAAACCATCAATAACCAATCCGAAAATACCAGTTCACAAATTAAAAGTGTCATCGAAAATATTCAGCAAGGGATCGGCCATCTCAACGACACCAAATATGAACTTTACAGATTGAGACAAACCTTGGAAAAGCGTTCGCCTAAAGATATAGATGAAGCCAAATTAGATGAAATAGTTGATAAATTAAACAAGATATAAACTTTTTGATTGGGAGTTGCGATCGTGCGTCGTCGGTCACGCCATCTTGATGATAACGAAGACCTCAACATCTGGCCAGCTTTCACAGATTTGATGTCTAACGCCTTTATGATTTTGAGTTTATTCTTGTTACTAGCAATAGTAAAAGCATCCATATTACAGTCTACCTCAGAAGAGATAAATGACAAGCTGCGTCAAAGTGAATATAAAGTGGGAGACTTAGAAAAACAGCTAGCTAATTTGCAGCAGCAATTGCAGCAAAAAACAAATCAAGTTACTAACCTTGAAGGACAAGTAGAAAGACTGAAATCGCCGCCTATCATTGTAATTAAAGACTCCGGAGAATATAAATTTGCAGTTGGTAAAGCCGACTTACCAACCGGACTGCGTAGCAAAATCGAAAATGATTTCGTCAATCAAATCGAACGCTACGCAACAGAATACCAAGGCTATATCGTAGAAGTAATCGGTCATACTGACGGTCAAAAAAATAGTAATAGATATAGCAGTTTAGATGATAAAATAGCAGAAATAGCCAATGGCGAAAATGCCAGTGCAATTCAACTAGGATCGAATGCAGATTTGGGGTTGATGCGAGCATTAGCAGTCGTTCAGGTACTGCGGGATATGCAGAAAAAAGGTCGCTTAAAAGGATTAGAGTTTCGCGCCTATTCCGCCGCACAATTAGTTTTGCCAAAAGGTTACATTCCTCAGAACAATGGCAATACTGATGAACCTGCGCGGCGGCGAATTGAAATTCGTTTCACTCCTCCTGGTGTGGAGAGATAAAACAGGTATTTTAAGGTACGTTGTTGCGCTTGGGCGTTAGAGTTAACCCCTGAACGGTTACACAAATTCATTAGGCATCTCCAAAAAAGAATCTCAAACCCCACAAGAATTTTTGGAGATGTCTATTCAACAAATGGTAATATTAACTGAGTATTAGTTAGGAATAGATATGGATAATGATTTACTGGCTTTTCTCGCAGGTGTTGGCTTTCTAATTGTCTATCTCATCTTCTCAGCCATGACTGAAATGGGCACGAAACTGCCTTGGAAGAAATAGAAGCTTATCCGCACAGTGCGAGCGGGAGATTTTATTACCGCAGATGAACGCAGATGAACGCAGATGTATTTGCGAAAATTATCGCTTGTAATGGCTTTTCGGATAGCTTGTTAGGGATGGAAATTAGTTTAAAATTTCATAATGATATCTAAATAGAGTGTGAGTAAATAAAATATGGAAAAAAACCAAAAACTCTTTCTTCCAACTATGGGCTGCGGTACTTGGGCATGGGGAAACCGCCTGCTTTGGGGATACGATGAAAGTATGGATGATCAACTGCAAACCGTCTTCAATCTTTGTGTGAGCAACGGTGTCACCTTATTTGATACGGGGGATTCTTATGGAACTGGCAAATTAAATGGGCGAAGCGAACAACTTTTAGGACGCTTTTCTAGGGAATATCAAGGTGCTGGCAAAGAAGATATTTGTATTGCTACAAAGCTGGCTGCTTATCCGTGGAGATTGACCCGCAAATCAATTATATCGGCTTGTCAGGCGTCTGCCAAACGGCTGGGAAAAAATGTAGATTTGGTGCAAATGCACTGGTCTACTGCTAACTATGCTCCTTGGCAGGAATGGCGGCTTTTGGATGGTCTTGCCGACCTTTACGAACAAGGACTGGTAAAGGGAGTGGGGTTATCAAATTACGGCTCGAAACGCCTCAAACAAGTGCATCAAAAATTTGTCGATCGAGGCGTTCCCATTGCCACTCTGCAAGTTCAATATTCACTGCTATCTACCTATCCCGTCACCGAATTGGCAATTAAAGAAGTATGCGATGAATTGGGAATAAAACTGATTGCTTACAGTCCTCTGGCATTAGGTCTGCTGACAGGTAAATACTCGGAAAAAGGGCCGTTTCCCAAAGGCATCCGAGGTCTGCTGTTTAGGCAATTATTGCCAGGAATTCGATCGCTTACTACCTGTTTGGCAGAGGTAGCGCGATCGAGAAACAAAACAATGTCCCAGGTGGCAATCAACTGGTGCATCTGTAAAGGAACTATTCCCATCCCAGGCGCGAAGACTGTGGAACAGGCAAAGGAGAATATTGGCGCTTTGGGTTGGCAACTAGACTCTGGGGAGATTGCAGAACTGGATAAAGCTGCTGCAAGTGCAGATAAAAAAATGGTGCAAAACATTTTCCAAACGAAGTAAATGCTCTGGTTAGTGGCGTAATCTAGTTAAAAGCCCTACTCCTGAGTGGGCTAGCTTTTCCGATCGAAAAATTGCCAATCCTTATAACATAATGACTCTCACAGTTTCAATTAACAACGATCGACGACTGCAACTCGCTCCCTTGCAAATACCTACTCGCCTGTTGCTTGGCCCTGGCCCCTCCAACGC
Source organism: Aerosakkonema funiforme FACHB-1375 (assembly GCF_014696265.1). Taxonomy (GTDB): domain Bacteria; phylum Cyanobacteriota; class Cyanobacteriia; order Cyanobacteriales; family Aerosakkonemataceae; genus Aerosakkonema; species Aerosakkonema funiforme_A. Next base: position 99,050 of record NZ_JACJPW010000003.1, read on the forward strand.
CCATCCCGCCGTCCTCCAAGCGATGAATACACCGCCGGTGGGACACCTCGACCCAGCATTTCTGGCGTTGATGGATGAAATACAAACCTTGCTGCGCTATGTTTGGCAAACGGAAAATTCCCATACCATCGCAGTTAGCGGTACGGGGACGGCGGCAATGGAAGCAACGATCGCCAATTCCGTCGAACCAGGCGATGTCGTTCTGGTTGGTGTAATGGGCTATTTCGGTAATCGCTTGGTTGACATGGCGGGACGCTACGGTGCGGATGTGCGAAGCATTAGCAAACCTTGGGGAGAAGTGTTTTCCCTCGACGAACTCCGTACTGCGATGGCAACCCACCGTCCGGCAATCCTGGCTTTAGTCCATGCTGAAACATCCACAGGAGCGCGTCAACCTTTGGAAGGCGTCGGCGACTTATGTCGCGAATTTAACTGTCTGCTACTCGTGGATACCGTAACCAGTCTGGGTGGCGTTCCCATATTTTTGGATGAGTGGGGAGTTGACCTAGCTTATAGTTGCAGTCAGAAAGGCTTGGGTTGTCCTCCCGGCGCTTCGCCGTTTACCATGAGTCCCCGTGCGGCAGAAAAATTGCAGCAACGTCGCCATAAAGTAGCTAATTGGTATTTGGATATGACCTTGTTAAGCAAGTATTGGGGAAGCGATCGCATCTATCACCACACAGCCCCCATCAACTTATACTATGCTCTCCGGGAAGCGCTGCGTTTAATAGCAGAAGAAGGATTGGAAAACTGTTGGCAACGCCATCAAAAAAATGCCGAATACCTTTGGCAGGGACTAGAAGATTTAGAATTAACTCTCCACGTTCCGCGAGAATTTCGTTTGCCAACTCTGACAACTGTTCGCATTCCTGAAGGCGTGGATGGCAAAGCAATATCGCGCCAATTACTAAGTGAATACAACATTGAAATCGGCGGCGGACTTGGCGAACTGGCGGGTAAAGTTTGGCGTGTCGGTTTGATGGGTTTCAACAGTCGTCCGGAAAGTGTCGATCGACTCTTAGAAGTATTGCGTCAAGTATTACCCAAGTAGTGGGGGAGTGGGAGAGTCAAAAGTCAAAATTCAAGATTCCTCCCTCTCCCTCTTCCCTTTTCCCTAGCCTCTCATTTGTGTCGGATATAATCGTAAATTCCAACATACTGAGCGCCGGGATGGTTCCACGAGTAGTCGTATTCCATACCCTGAATCACCAGTTTGCGGAATTCTTTAGGTTTTTTGTACCACAGATCGATTGCGCGATCGAGCGCTGATTCTAAGGCTTGATTATCTGTTTGGTAGAACACATAGCCATTGCGTTCTTCTGGCGGTTTGTTTTGGTCGTAGTCGCGATCGAACACGGTATTCACAAGACCGCCAACTCCGCGCACGATCGGCACAGTACCGTATTTCAACCCAATCATCTGCGTTAATCCGCAGGGTTCGTAATTGCTGGGGACGACAATCATATCCGCACCTGCATAGATTAAATGGGCTAACTCTTCGTTGAACCCGATTTCTATGTGACAATCTGGACTATTATTCAGGTGCTGTTTTTCATGCCAGAAATGGTCGTTAATCCCAGGTTCTGTAGCGGAACCCAACAACACAAATTGCGCCCCTCGATTTTGAGCGTAATAAATGGCGTGATGCACGAGATGAACGCCTTTTTGATCGTCTAAACGACCGATGTAGCAAACGATCGGCTTCTGGGAATGACCCAGCCAAAGTCGCTCTCGTAGCGCTTTTTTGTTCTTGAGTTTTTCTTCCAGATTATCCTGAGAGTAGTGATAGGGAATGTAGCGATCGACTTCCGGATTCCAAACATTATAGTCAATCCCATTGAGAATCCCGCCAAATTTGTGCTGGTGTTTGTGCAAGGTGTGTCCCAACCCACAGCCAACTTCCGTGAAACGCGCTTCCCAGGCATGATGGGGCGAAACCGTGTTGATATAGTTGGAGTAGACTATACCCCCTTTCATCAAGTTGATCGCCGTTGCGTTTTGGTCATCGCCCAGGCGATCGATATCGTAGTAGTATTCTTGTCGATACAGACCGGCCACCTCAAGTAAGTTAGCACCCGCAATCCCTTGGTGTTTGAAGTTGTGGATCGTATAGCATACCCGCTGATTCTCTAGTCCGTGATATTGATATATCTCGTACAGCATCACAGGAACTAAGCCTGTTTGCCAGTCGTGGCAATGGATAACATCGGGACACTTATTAGTTTTCAGTAGAAACTCTAAAGCGGCTTTACTGAAAAACGCAAAGCGCATATGATCGTCCAGACAACCGTAGTAACAGCCCCGATTAAAAAAGTCATCGCTGGAGTGGGGTTCGATAAAGAAACACAGCTGTCCGTGTACCCAGCCGCAATCCACAGAACAGTTAATTGCACCGCCATCCCAGGGCACTTCCAAGTCGCGATATGCGTTGTGCATTCCCCAAATATGGTCATAGCGCATACAATCGTACTTTGGCAGAATAATTTCTACCCCATGACCCCGAATTCCTAACTCTCTGCTAAGCCCGTAAACAACATCGCCCAAACCTCCGGCTTTGATGACGGGAGCGCATTCAGAGGCAATTTGTACGATGTACATCTTTAGTCCTCACCTATACGAATCTTCACCTTTACAAAAGATAATATTTTCTGGCAAGCAAGTAACCTAGCCAGAGATACCAAATTTGTTCGGGAAAACCTATTGACAAAATTACCTTTATAGACTTTGTTTCGGCTATTAGACAGTGGGGATTGGGAAATTGCAAATTTTAAATTTTCGAGATGGTATTAGCACTGTAGTGAACGATCGCTTTTGCAATCTTGCCTTGAGAATTCAAGACCATTACTTCTGCTGCGAGCATTTCTTTAACGCTGCGATAGTAAACAGTTAAGCTTTCCACACCCGTCAATATTTGCCATAACTCAAACTTAAGCTCTGGATAAGTATCAAGCCCTTTTGCAAAATAAGACCTGAGCGCTTCTTTCCCTTTAATACTGCCAGAAGCATCACCCAACAATTTAATCGCGAATGGGGATATAAATTCTATTTCTTCGGCATAGTGGGACATAATAGCATCTAAATCGTGGCGGTTCCAACTTTCGATCCACGCTTGCCCTATTGTTTTGGCTTTATCTTCAGAAATCATGTCTAACTTACTGCCTCTCCCGTACTCAGATCGCCATACCTAAGAGAATTGACATTGAGATAAAAATCTCTTTTATAACCAGCCTAGCAACCAAGTGGTGCGATCGCCCAGAAAAAGCCAGCCCTAAGTAAAATTGCGTAACTAAACGCGATCGCATCAGTAGAGATCCGTAGCCGAACACGGATAAAGCAACGCTAAATACTTAGGTTAATAAGTAAATTTTTGTAAAAAGCTCCGGATTTTTATTTAGCTAGTGCGTAGAAAGGAATAAAAGCTTAGTATGTTCAAGGTAGTATATGGATTCCAGGCAAAGTCGGGCAGTACAGGAAATTTCCGATCTAGTTCCTAACCTCAACAATATAACTGACGCGATTACTAGGCAAGCGATTTGGGGTGCTACCGTGGAAATAGACTCGGAAGATACACTTCTCTTAATCGATGAAGATGGTTCTTTCTATTTTATGAATTTACCATAAGGCGAATTGTTCATCTGTACAGAAACGTGCCAATTCAGGCTTCCTCTTGTACTCGGATGGCGTTTTAAATTTTATCAGGATGTGCATCATTACAGATGTGTGATGGTGGGTGACAGCACGGAGAGTTAATTATTGGTTGAAAGTGCTGAAGTTATCGCCCCTGCCTAACCCACTCTACGATACGATAACTTTTTATTATCACCATAAAAAACGGGAAAGCCTTAATATTTGTATTGCCTGAACTTCTCGAACGGGAGTCGAAGAAATTAACTGTGTTTCTAATTCTCTCATGTCATATTTTATCTAACCGCTTCTCTATTTTTAATTGATTAGATCTCTCTTCTGCCTTCCAAAGCACGCGCCAAAGTCACTTCATCTGCATATTCTAATTCGCCGCCAACTGGCAAACCAAAAGCAATGCGAGTTACTTTTGTCAAAGGTTTCAACAACCCGCCGATATAAAGCGTTGTTGTTTCTCCTTCTATACTGGGAGTGATTGCTAAAATTACTTCTTTAGTTTTTTCTCGATCGACTCTTCGTAGCAAAGGCGAAACATTCAGTTGTTCCGGGCCAATTCCATCCATTGGCGAAATTACTCCGCCGAGAACGTGATATTTACCTTTGTATTCCCGCGTTTTTTCCAAAGCAATCACATCCCGCGAATCAGCTACTACACAAATGGTAGTGCGATCGCGATTTTGATTGCGACAAATTTCGCAAATCGGCTCAGCAGATAAGTGAAAACACTCTTGACACAAACCAACTTGTTTTTTAGCCTCAATCAAAGCTTGGGCAAGTGCTTGTACTTCATCTTCCGATCGCTTCAGAATATGTAAGGCCAACCGCTGCGCTGTCTTAGGGCCAACTCCGGGCAAACGTTGCAATTGCTCGATCAAACGAGCCAAAGGGCGTGTGTAAACCATATAGCTAGGGACTAGGGGCTAGGGGCTAGAGGCTAGGGAAGTAGGGGAGTGGGGGAGTGGGGGAGTGGGGGAATTTATATGCACATTTTCGACCTTTATGTCGTTCTCCCGCTCTCCCCCTCTCCCTCTTCCCTCTCCCTTTGCCTAGAAATCGAAGTAGATGTAGGGCAAACCTTCTTTGGGAGCCAGCTGCCAAACGGCGTAGAGGCTTAATGGCACCAAGAAAATTTTGATCGGCCAATTCAGTTGTAGCTTCATATTGCGATGCAAGGCAAATCCGATCGCCATAAATGCAACTATTCCCCAAAGCAGCATCACCAGTTGGAACGGTTCCAATCCCAGTGCTTCCACGTAAACCTTCTGTGCAAATTGAACATCGGCTTTATGTCCCCACAGGTGCTGAATTACCCAAGCCGCATCTTTCAAGTTGGGCAGACGGAAAAATATCCAGGATGCGAACACCATCAATTGAGTCAGCAGCCACGCCACAAGCGTACCCGGTATACTTTGCCACCAATCCTTCAATGCAGAGAAACGATGGGATAGGGCTTCTGCGAGTCGGTGAACTACCAAAGCCAAACCGTGCAAACCCCCCCAGACAATAAATCCCCACGCAGCACCATGCCAAATCCCGGCGACTAGCATCACGATCGACAAGTTCAGGCAGGTGCGTACCAAACCTTGCCGCGAGCCGCCCAAGGGAAAGTATAAATAATTACGCAGCCAATCTCCCAAAGTCATATGCCAGCGCCGCCAGAAATCGGCAATGCTGGTAGAGAAATAGGGGAAATCAAAGTTTTGGGGTAGATTTAATCCCAGCAGGATAGCGCTGCCGATCGCAATATCAACATAGCCGCTAAAATCCAGATATAGCTGAAGCCCGTAGGCGAGGATAGCTAACCACAAATCACCGCTACCTGTACGCTGCAAGTTGTCAAAACAAAGTTTGACGAAAATGCCCAGATTATCGGCCAAAAGAGCTTTTTTAAAGGCACCGCAGGCAATCAGCCACAATCCTTCTACGATGCGATCGCTGCTGGGAAATCGCACTGTATTCAGTTGCGCCGCCAAGTGATGATAGCGAGTAATCGGCCCTGAAATAAGTTTGGCAAAGAAAAATTTGTAAGCCGCAAACTTGAGAAACTCCTTAGTAGCGGGCGCACCGCGATAAACATCTATTAAATAGGCGATGCACTCAAAACAGAAAAACGAGATTCCCAAGGGTGCAATTAAATGAAGCGTCACCCAGCTAGCCTGCTCTTGAATAACTGGCAAATTCAACAGCGCCCCAACCGTATTCAAGAAAAAGGGCACATACTTAAACCCTAGAAGTAACAAAACATTCAGGACGATCCCGAATCGCAAGATTTTCTGGCGTCGTTTATCCCAGTCCTGTTCTATATATTTCCACTCTTCATTAGACAGATGCCAATCCGAAGGATTCAGTCTGGGTACAGCACGTTCTCCTAAAGCAATTCCCAGACGAAAGTTAATCAGAATAACGACAAAAAGCAAGGGAATGTACTGGATTTGCAAAGTGGCATAAAAAGCCAAACTAGCAATCAAAAGTACCCACAATCGCAATCCCTGGTTTTGAACGAGCCAGTAAATTGCCAGGACACTCAGCAAGAATATTCCGTATAAGGCTGAAACAAAAGTCATTGGAGGGGCTAGGGATTAGGGGATAGGGGATAGGGGATAGGGAAGAGGGAAGAGGGAAGAGGGAAGAGGGAAGAGGGAAGAGTGAAGAGGAAAAAGATTTATTCTCCGGCTCCCCCACTCCCCCGCTCCCCCACTCCCCCGCTCCCCTAACCCCTATCCCCTAACCCCTAATCCCTATTTTTTGGGCCAGGGAATCAGCGGGTCTTGAGCCAGTCGTTCGGACACGGCGGTAGCACCGTAGCGGTTGAGGTGACTGGGATCGGAGAAGTAGTCATGGCGTGAGGGCCATAGCTGACTCCAGTTGCGGAAGATAAATCCCCGACTGAGGGAGAGGCGCAACATAGACATTTGAAATTCTTGCTCGTACTTAGTCCGCAATGGGTCTAAGTATTCTTTTGTCAAGGGTAAGTTTATAACAACTACAGGAATTTGGTTTGCTTGGGTGAACTGAAGGAAAGATTCTAAAGCGCTGGTTTGGTTACCTGCTAGCTGGAAACTTTTATAGTCGTTATCGTGTTCCCCCGTAACTTTGGTGTGCTTTTCGTAGTAAGTAGTGGGATTGAAGCGCAGAGTCAAAGGCAAGAATCCATCCCAAGCGATCGCATTCTGACGCAGTATTGACGGCGCTTGTTTCTGACGATCGTTAGCACCAAAACTCAATGTATCGGCAAATTGCTCGCGCAGCATTGCTTGCAGACGATCGCGCTGTTGGTAGGTAGAGGATATAGTACCCAAAGACTGATTCAACCACTCATCGATCGCTTGCGAGTTAATAAACATTTGGCCGCTTGCCCCCGGCAGGCTTGATGTAGCGGTGAAAGGTTCTAAATTTTTGGCAGCTTGGCCATCCAGAGAATTTTGTCTGGGTAATGTACCGGATACCAACTGTTTGTAGGCAGGGGATGCGGCGAGAGCATTGTAGGTAGCATCTACTCTACCGCTGTTAAACGCACGGGCACCATCTGCCCAAATAATCATTTTCGGCAATTGTTCTGGCGTCAAACAGCGGCGCAGCAGCATATCTACCACTTGGGCAGTCGCACCGTTGACACCAAAGTTAAACACTTCCAGTTTTCCATAACCCTCTGCGGCTAGGGCTTTTTGCAACGTTTGCGGATCGACGCCCCGTAATGCCCTGGAACTGCCGACAATCAGGATATCTGGCGGCCCTTTCTCAGCCACGCGCTGCTGGTAAAGGGTCAGTTTTTCGTCTAACTGACGGTTGTTGAAGCTGGGGTTTGGCGATGGTAGGTTGGTAAAAGAAGTTGTACTCTCTACCGTGTCTAGACTGGCTTCGGTTGAATCCAGTTTGGTAAATCCTGAAGAATTAAATACTTTGGAATTTTGAGTAGGCGTTTGCTTGAGGGAAACTTGGGGTAATTTGAAGGAATTGGCTGCCGTGTTTGTTGCCTTTTGTCCTTCCTCATCCCTAGTTTCTTCAGTGTCTTTGACTAATGACTTTTGACTGAGGACTAAAGACTCTTTGAGCTGAATCTCTCTGTTTTTGAGCATCTGACCCAGAACTAAATCCACACTCCAAGTCAGCATAATTCCCACCGCGCCCCAAACCAAAGCCACTTTAACTCCTTGGTAGCTGGCTTGACCGGGTAAAGAGATAAGATTTTGAGTTTGTCCGCCTGGAGTAAAGATTTGCGATCGCACCAGCACATCGAACAGGGCCTGCTTTTTCTCATACCAACCGCGCCCCAGTTTATTTTCTGCGGATTCGCTTACCGACTGCGAAACAGTCTTTGCCTCTGTCGCTACCGTGACATCGCTTAACCTTTCTCCCAGAGAATTCCCCAAGTTGAGCGTTGCGGTTGTCACTTCTTCGACGTACTCATCGCTGGTGGCAAACTCTGGTGCAATCTCTTCTGCTTGGCGATGTCTGGCAGAAAAATCGACTCCATAGTTCCACAACGGTTGTTTTTGACCGGCGCGACGGCCATAAACTCTGACACCGGAAATGCCGGGTATTTCCAGCTCGCGCACAAAGTTAGCCGTCGGCCCAGCTACCTGCCGCTGCACCGGACAAACCGCCCCATCCGTCATGATGTGGAGCAAGTCTTCTTTGCGTCGCGCTTGTACGCGAATGCCGCCATCTGCCAAACGCCAATCCAGGTCTGGGTTGAGTATTCGTCCCAGCAAAAATTCGATCGCTTCTTCATCTCCCGCAGCTGCGAGATCCTCTGCCGAGGTGGCTAATTCCGGTTGATTTGCTGCCGGTAAATTCAGCCAATCTACCCAAGCTGGGGATGCGGAATCCGATGGGTTTCCGTAAATAATAGCCGCTTGAATACCTCTGGGTGCAAGCGAGTGCAGAAGCGGTGCGATCGCATTAATCGCGGACGGCTTATCCGGTAGGGGAATGTTATCGTTAGCAACGCTGGCAGATTTATTCTGACCCGTACAGGAAATATGCAGTGTAGATTCCTTTAACACCGCCGATACTTCCATATGCAGATGCTCTGTCGCCCCATCCAGCAATCTGGCGATCGCTTCCTCATCGCCCCAAGCCGCCCACTCCCGGAGCATTTGCTCCGGCGGGGTCAGATCCACGCGCAGCATCCAATCGGGAGTTTCTTCACCGCTCACCTGACTGATAATTACAGCATCCCGGAATCCCTTCAGATGCAAATCCCTCAACTTCTGGGCAATTGGGGAAGCCAGCAATGACCGATCTGGACTGTAGGCAGATTCGCAAAATACCCAAAGGCGACGCTCCTTTATCCCTGAGTTTGCAGTTCCGGGCGATAAATTACCATGATTTTTTCGCAGGCTTCTGGAGACAACCTTTACCCGCACTCCTAATGACTGGAGATTTTCACCCAGTACGCGGGCGATCGCTTCCGGATGTCCCCTGCGAGCCAGACTCTGAGAAGATGCAGCGGCTTCGACGACCTCTGTCATCCTTTCAGAGAGAATTTCCTGACTTGTTAAAGAATCTTCTATTGATATATCTGTCATTTTGCGGACGCTGCTGGTTAAACCCGCTTCTGGAACCGAAGCTTTACTTGAATGCGCTTCCAGATATCGGTTTAGGTCATTTAGATCGATCGGCTCTGTCCAATCCGGGCGCTTTTCACCCAACTTGCGACCGTAGAGAAACGCTTGAGCGAGCGTTGGTCTGGAGGCAGCAAGCAGGTCATTAATATTTGCGGCACTCATCGCCAACACCAATTGTGTCACCGTTGTTTGCCTGTCGGGACACTCTCGACCCTCGCAGAGAATATGCAGCTTGTTTCCTCGTATCCGGACTCTGACTTGCATTCCGGCAATTCTGATTGCCCGGTTGGCCCATTGCTCTAGGGTTGAGGCGTTGTTCGCCAGTTTGCGTTCGTTGACTTTTACCATCAGGGCGATATTACCTGAGTTTTTTTGTAATTGTCATTTGACCTTTTGGTCGCCGGCAGGCCAGAGCGGCTGAGTTGAAGACGACTGGAATTATAGCCTGTTCTGATGAGTTTACCAAGGGTATTGGAGATCGATACCAATTTGTATTCATCAAGCTTTCCTTTTCTGCTGTTATTCCCTGCTCTTCTTGTCTTCTTCCCTTGATATATGATATTTATAATCAGATGACTGTAATTATCCCGTGAGATTTTACTACATCTGTTACATCTGTTACATCTAGTGCCAAGCCCGCTCCAACTGGCCGAAGATCTCCCAATCCCCTCATCCCCTTCAAATGCCCAAACGCTGTTTCAGCGTCATATCCAGATTTAGCAACAGTTTTTAACACTCAAAATTGAACATTTATGAGATTCTGGAGTTGTCAAATCGCCAAGATTTCGAGCTTTACAGCTATGCTGGCAATAGTTTAACCGATACTTTCAGCACCGACTGCGATCGCACGACGCCCGACGCCCTATTTCTCTTTTGACTTTTAACTTTCCAGCCCCGACGCCTAACCCCGACGCCCTATTTTTCTTTTGAATGATTGACTTTTAACTTTTGACTTTCCAGCCCCTAGCCCCGCGTAAACGCCATGCCATCAAACAGCACAAATCGGCTCCAAACAGAAACTTTCAACGTTCCTCAAGCTATAATTCCCACAGAAATATTGCTGACGCTAGCGACAGGCCCATTGCTTTTCGGGATGTTATGTGGTAAAGCAACACTAGACTCGATCAAATCGCTGGGTGAAGCAAGCGAAGAAGTATTTAGGGGCGATCGCTTGCCAGCGATCCCGTTTCCAGATAGTCCCCAAGCGCAAACTGAATAAAAAAGATCCGCCTTGGCGGTCAGTTGGTCTTATAAGAGACTAATTGATTTAAGTTAACAGCATAAGATTGTTGATTGTCCCACAACAGCTAAACCAGATCCTATGAGCTCCTTACTCCAGTCCGACCATCAGGCAGTTCATCTTACTGCGCCATCAGATCTGTATTTGCGCCATCGCCTCAAAGTGGTAGAAGACCTGTGGGAGTCTGTTTTGCGATCGGAGTGCGGTCAGGAACTGGTAGACTTACTAATGCAGCTGCGATCGCTTTGTTCTCCAGAAGGACAAGCAACGAACGAAAACGAAGCGGAAGTCTCCAAAGTTATTGAAAGTCTCGATATCAACGCCGCGATCAGAGCAGCCAGAGCCTTTGCTCTATACTTCCAGCTGATTAATATTGTCGAACAGCACTACGAACAACGAGCGCAACAGCTATCCTTAAGGATGGCACCCGCACCAGAACCTGCCGACCCCGCACTGCAAGCATTTGCCAAACTGGATGCAGAAGCTAAAACCGCCGTACCCGGAGGTGACTCCCTCGAAAGAACTTGGCAAGAAACAAACGGACAAAAGCGAGAAAAAGGCACTTTCCAGTGGTTGTTTCCCAAATTGCGCCAGCTGAATATGCCACCCCAAGTTATCCAGCGCCTCATAGACAATCTCGATATCCGCTTGGTATTCACAGCTCACCCTACAGAAATTGTCCGCCACACAATCAGAGACAAGCAACGGCGCATAGCCAGAATTTTGCAGCAGCTAGATGAGGTGGAGCAAAACTGGCAAACAACTCACTGTAGCCTGAACTACTCTAACTTGGGAGAACAGCTGCTGGTTACCGGAAACTCACCCAACTACGGAGAAGCTTCTTTGCTCAACGCCTCGGAAGTTTCCTGGGAAGCAACAGCACTGCAACAGGAATTAACGGAAGAGATTCGTCTGTGGTGGCGTACCGACGAACTGCACCAGTTTAAGCCTTCAGTACTAGATGAAGTTGACTATACCCTTCACTACTTCCAAGAAGTTTTGTTTGAAGCGATTCCCCAACTTTATCAGCGCGTCGAACGGAGTTTAAGCAACGCCTTTGGGAATCTGCGTCCGCCCAAACATAACTTCTGCAAATTCGGTTCTTGGGTAGGAGCGGATCGGGATGGTAACCCTTCCGTCACACCGGCAATCACCTGGCAAACAGCCTGCTACCAGCGCCATATAGTATTAGAAAAATACATTAAATCGGTAGAAAAGTTGATCGCTCGCTTGAGCTTATCTTTGCATTGGAGCGATGTGTTGCCGGAGCTGCTAGAATCCCTGGAACAAAATCGATTGCAAATGCCAGAGGTGTACGAACAATTATCGATCAAATATCGACAAGAGCCATATCGGTTGAAGCTATCTTTTGTAAAGAAGAAACTGGAAAATACGCGCGATCGCAACTGGCGGCTCTACAATAGCGAAGATGGGCAATTGGAAAAGCTCAAGCAAACTCAACCAGGCACATACTACCAATCAGCCCCAGACTTTTTAGCCCAATTGCGACTGATACAGCGCAACCTCAAGGAAACTGGTTTAGTTTGCCGCGACTTGGAAAATCTGATCTGTCAAGTAGAAATCTACGGCTTCAATCTCGCCCATCTGGATATCCGGCAAGAAAGTACCCGTCACTCGGATACGATTAATGAAATCGCCGAATATCTCCAAGTTTTACCTCGACCCTACAACCAATTATCAGAACAAGAAAAAACCGAATGGTTGGTGTCGGAACTGCAAACGAGACGCCCTTTAATTCCCAGAGAATTGCCATTTAGCGCCCAAACTTGCGAGACGATCGAAACCTTCCGCATCTTGCGCCAACTTCAGCAAGAGTTTGGCTTGGAAATCTGCCAAACTTATATTATCAGCATGAGCCACGATGTCAGCGACTTGCTGGCGGTATTGCTGTTGGCGAAGGAAGCGGGACTCTACGATCCCTCCACAGGTGTCGGTACGCTGCAAGTAGTACCCCTGTTTGAAACTGTGGAAGATTTGAAGCGGGCACCCCACGTCATGCAAACTTTGTTTGAATTGCCGTGCTATCGGATATTGCTGGCCGGCGGTAAGTCCGCAATGGCAAAGAAAACTCAGGTCGGAGGAGGAACTGAGGACTTACAAGAGGTGATGTTGGGATATTCGGACTCTAACAAAGATTCCGGTTTCTTGAGCAGTAATTGGGAAATTCACAAAGCGCAAAAAGCACTGCAAGCGATTTCCGAAAGGTACGGCATCAATCTTCGCATCTTCCACGGACGCGGCGGTTCTGTGGGTCGCGGCGGTGGCCCTTCCTACGAAGCTATTTTGGCACAACCCGGTCACAGTATCAATGGGCGAATTAAAATTACCGAACAGGGAGAAGTGTTAGCTTCTAAATATTCTTGGCCGGAATTAGCTATTTACAATTTAGAAAATGTCGCTACGGCGGTAATTCAAGCTAGCTTGTTGCGAACGGGGTTTGATGATATCCAACCCTGGAATGAAATAATGGAAGAATTGTCAGCTAAGTCACGCGCTCATTATCGCGCTTTGATTTACGAACAACCCGATTTTATCGATTTCTTCCATAGCGTTACCCCCATTGATGAAATCAGCCAATTACAAATCAGTTCTCGTCCGGCGCGTCGGCGCAGCGGTAAAAAAGATTTAAGCACTCTCCGCGCTATTCCTTGGGTGTTTAGTTGGACGCAAAGCCGCTTTTTGCTACCAGCTTGGTACGGTGTTGGTACGGCACTTCAGGAATTTATGAATGAAGACCCGCAGGAAAATTTGAAGTTAATGCGCTACTTCTATTACAAGTGGCCTTTCTTTAGGATGGTAATCTCGAAAGTGGAGATGACTTTATCAAAAGTTGACTTGCAAATCGCGCAGCATTATGTGAAGGAATTATCTTCACCAGAAGATTTGGCCCGATTTGAAAAGCTGTTTGAGCAAATCTCTAGTGAATATTATCTGACTCGCGATTTGGTGCTAACGATTACCGATCACAAACGCCTTTTGGATGGCGATCCGGACTTGCAGCGATCGGTCCAGTTACGCAATGGTAATATTGTACCGTTAGGCTTTTTGCAAGTGTCTCTGCTCAAACGTTTGCGTCAAAGCAAATCTCAAGCTGCTTCGGGAGTAATTGACTCTCGTCACAGTCGCGGTGAATTGTTGCGCGGCGCGTTGCTGACTATCAACGGTATTGCTGCTGGTATGCGGAATACAGGTTGATGGTAATTGGTATGTTGTTGCGCTTTAGCGCTAAAGTGCAACAACGTACCAATTTAATTCTTTTGTCCGAATTGCGATCGCATCTCTTCCAATTCCTTATCGATTTGGCTTTTGGCTGTGGTAGAATGGGGTGACGGCGTTTGCGGCGATGGCGATGGCTGATTTTTTTTAGGTGCGCCCGGATTGAGAAATTCCGTTTTTAATTCCGCTAATTCATCATCAACTTTACTTTTAACTGGAATCGCTGGCGTCACGGGTGAAGGTTTGACAGCAGCAGGTTTTGCAGGTGTTTGCGGTTTTGGCGTTGCAGCAGGTGGTGTTTGGATATTCAAATCTTTGAGAACTTCTGCAACGGATTGATAGCGACGGTTAATGGCATTATCCAACATTTTATCTAAGATGCGAGATAAGCGATCGCTCACCGGATGTTTCGCAAACTGTCGCCACACCCAAACATCTTGATTCATATCGTATAAATCGAAAGGCGACATCCCGGTTAACAGATGAATGCAGGTAACTGCTAAACTATAAATATCGCTAGAAAAAACAGCCCTACCCCTGCTTTGTTCCGGTGCGACATATTCCGGACTGCCGATACTGGTGCCAGTTTTCTGCAAAGCAGCGCCAGTAGCGATTTTGGAAGCGCCGAAATCGACGAGGAAGAGTTTTCGATCGCTTTTTCTCCTGATAATATTATCGGGTTTGATATCGCGGTGAATCACCTGATGGTTGTGGACAAATTGCAAGACTGGTAATAAATCGTTGAGTAATTGCAGAATCTGAGTTTCGTTGAAAGTACCTTTCTCAGCGAGTTCTTGCGATAAAGTTTGTCCGTCGATAAATTCTTGGATGAGATACTGGTGATTATCTATAGTAAAATAAGCTAGTAAATCGGGAATTTGGGGATGTTGTCCCAATTCATCCAGTTGTACCGCTTCCTGAGTAAATAACTCAGATGCTTTCTGAAGATTACTCGCACCTTGCACTAAAGGAAAAAATTGTTTGATTACGCAAGGGGGTTTCGATGGTTTATCTTCATCTACCGCTAGATAGGTGATGCCAAAACCGCCTTGTCCTATGGGTTTGATGGCGCGATAACGGTCTTTTAGAATTAATTTGGTGCCACAATTGACGCAGAAGACGGCGATTTCTGGGTTTTGGGGATTTGGGCAATAGGGGTTGAGACAATAACTCATAATAATGTTAGATGTTAGATGTTAGATTTTAGGTTTTAGATGAGGACTTACGCAAAGAAACCGGGTTTCTTAGAAAAATCGTAGCTTTCTCAACTAGATATCGACGAAGAAACCCGGTTTCTGGCTGAGGCGTGCGTAAGTCCTGTAGATTTAGGAAAGTCTTGCACACTAAGAGTTTAACGTGATTTTGTGGGGAGTGCGATCGGAACCCCACCCCCAACCCCGACCCTGCAAGGAGAGGGGGAAAGAATTGCAGATGGGGCGATCGCATTTGGAAAACACTAGCAAGATCGATCGCGGGACGTATTTGTAGGGGCGAAGCAAGAGGGCGACAATTTATCACCATAACCCAAAATCTTATACCCTCTTGCTTCGCCCGTCCCTCACGCAACCGATACAAACGCACACGATTCACCTATAACCCAATATTTTATACCGTCAGGCGATCGCCCTGCTCTGTGGGCGATCGTCAACTCTGTCAATACAGAGATTAAGTTGGCAGAGGTTATCTGCGGGAGGAGGGCGAAGCATTCGGATATGAAAACTTCGGTTTTTATACCAGTATTGTCGCCCGAATGCTTCGCCCCTACATCTACCGCGCATCGCCAATCAAAATAAAAGGCGACCAATAATAAGGATGGTGTTTATCAATTTGACTTAATTTCGCTTTTTGCAGCGCTTCTCCTTTGCTCATCCCATTTTTAATATTCTGATAAAATTCAATCATAATCTCCTTAGTTGTATTATCCTCAGCATTCCAGAGACTCGCCATCACCGCTTTTGCACCTGCACGTTCAAATATATAGGCAAGTCCGGCAATTTCTTCGCCGTTGGAGTTAGCTTGTAGGGCGGTTTGACAAGCGCTGAGGGTGAGGAGTTCCGTGTTTTGCAATCCTAATAAAGCGGCATCGGCAATATTTAATTGTTTATCTGCAAATAGCAAAGTATTCGCTTCCATGCCCAATTTTTGACAGCCTTCTGGTTGAAAACAGCCGTGTGTTGCTAGGTGCAAGAAGGGAAAGCGGGGTGCAGAGGTTTTGAATTTGTCGAGGGTGGCGTTGTTGTGGAGAAATGATTCGCTACCGGGGAAGAGTTGGGCGATATTTCTCACTTCTTCTTCAGTTCCGGGTAGATTTTGCGGGTCGCGGGGGATGGGATTTCCTAATGCTAAAACGCCTTTTTGTAGAGAGTTTCGAGCAACTGTTTCTCGATTTGAATTGAGGGAACGACTGGAAAGGCGGGTGAGATAGTTGATGGGATATTTCTGGATTAGGTATTGGTCGGTTTGTTCGTCAAAGAGTGTTTCAAAGGGAATATATCGCAGTTTGCCTGTGGCGATGATGCTTAATTGTTTGGGGGATAATACTTTGATTTTGTCTTCTAATGGACGAATTATAATGTTGTAAATTCCGGCGCTAGTTTCGATGTATTTATCATCAAAATTTTGTAATTGTTCGCGGTATTCGGTGAGAAGTTTATCGAATTCTGTCGGGTCGATCGGGTTTTTAATGACGCTCAGTTGGTCTTTGGTTACGATAAATATGGCTACGGTATTGGGGACATTTTTGACATCGGTCAGCAAGACGGGTTGAATTACAACGGTTCCGGCGGGGATAGAGGATCTCAGTTTTTCAATATCTGTGAGTGTGGTTTCAAAGAGTTCGGCTATTTCGGGAAATTCTTTAGAAATTTTGTCTGCGTCCGCCAATACTTGTGATTCTAATTCCCGCATTTGTCGGGATATTTGTTCGGAAAAATTGTCTTGCAATCGTCGTTGGATGAATTGCAATTGTTGATTTTTTTGATTCCATTCATCAATTTTTTGCTGTGCTTGTGGGTGAGAAACTTTGGCGTTAATTAGGCGGGTGTAGTCGGCGAGGTCGGCTGTGGTGGCGAGGTTGGCCCATTCAAAAGCGCGATCGAGTTGGTTTACGTCGATGAGGAGGGAGATGAGTGCGATCGGGGTTTGTGAGTTAGCCTCCAAAAAATTTCTTCGATTTTTCTTCTGTAAACCTCTACGGATTCCTATTGTAATAGAGGTTGATTGTTCCCAATTAGAAATAGCCTGCATCGGTTGTCCGGTGTCTTGGTAAACTGTACCGATATTACTTAGAATCGCACCCTCCAATTTAGGCCAACCTCCTTGCATTTGTCTAAGAGTTTGCAAAGCTTGCTTAAAGCAAGCTAAAGCGTCTTCAAATTGTTTAATAGATCCATATACTTCACCCATATTATTCAGCGTAATGGCAATCCCTAACGGCTCCCGTATTTCTTGGTAGATAGATAAAGCTTGCTTATAATAATCCAGTGCTTGTAATGGTTGGCTAATATCATCGTAGATAGTGCCAATATTATTTATGGTCGTCGCTAACCAAGATTGATTTCCTGTTTCTCTGACAATTGGCAAAGCTTGTTTTAAATAGCCTAATGCCTTTTGAGGCTCATTCCTATCTTTATAGATTGCAGCAATATTAACTAAATTCATTGCATATAAAGGAGTATTTTTATTACCGATAGACTCGAATATAGCCAAATCAAATGTAATTAAAGCTTTTTGTTCTTCTCCTAACTCGTAGTAAATCGTGCCTATATTAGTCAGCGTGCCAATAAACCCTAAGCGATCATTTATTTCGCCAAAAATGGGTAATGCTTGATTGTAGTAATCTAGGGATTTTTGATAATGATTAAGGTTATAGTAATTTTTAGCAATTAAAAATAATGCTGTTGCTTCTGCTCTCCTAATTTTTAGTTGTCTAGCAATACCTAAAAACTGGAATGATGTTTCTATAGCCTGCTGATATTGCCCTTGCTTTGTCTCTTCTGTCGCTTGCCTTATAAGTTGTGTTACTTCTTCAATCTGCGAATTTTGAATTTCACTTTGCCCCCAACTAGGTCGAACCATCAGCGGAACAGTCAGAGGTGTCAAACAAACACCCAAAGCCAAAACACCGCTAATAATTATTTTCATCGCCCTCATCTCACCGAACCTATATAAACCAGTTTTCCACTTGAAGTTCGAGAAAATCTGCGTAATCTGACACATTGTTTGTGACAAGAATCAGATTATTAACTTTGGCAATAGCAGCAATTTGACCATCTACAAAAGGAGGCGTTTTCCCTAAGTAGTTTTGATTCAGATCTTGCACTACGCACTCACCCGCCTCAGAATCAATTCTGAGGCTCATAGCGAAAGTCGTCTGAAGACGACTGAAAAATGATTTTAGTCCTCTTAAGAGGACTTTTGCTATTAGCCTGGGGTTTGAACCCCAGGCGGGCGATGCAATTGGTGCAAGATCTAAGTCTGAAATAATATTGGTATCTACCAAGAAAAGTAAAGTCACAAAATTACCTCACGACTGGGTGATTTATCCCGCAATCCCTCAAAAAAATCATCATCAATACCTAATTCTTCGACATTATTTTCTTGGCGAAACTCTTCTAGCCGTTCCCAGAATGATGCCTTAGCTGAAACAACCACTTCCTCAACAGGAATTATTTTACCATCTCTGCTATGAGTAAGTCCCGCTTCCACTGTTTGCCTAACGTAAATTGCATACATCAAGTCATCCCAGGTAGAGTTTTCAGGTAAGCTATCTATTAATCGTCGAGCTTCTTCTTTGATATTGACGGTTTCCATAATTTCCCTCGCAATAAACTTTACTTAAAATTTACTAGCCATTAACTAAAACACTTGCGGCCAAATTTCCGAAATCGGCAATTCCCAACCAGGAAATAACTCTGGGATAGTCAGCATATCATTTTCAGTTAACACAATTGCCTCACCCGTAGAGCGATAAACCGTCACAGTTAGTTTATCCGGGTCAATTAATATTCCCACCTGCGTACCGAGTTCTAAAAACATTTGAATCTTCTTTTGTAGAGGCGGAATGCTATCGGAAGCCGACTTTACTTCTACCATCAAATCGGGGACAATTTCGGCAAAAGAACGCGGTAATGGATTGAGTCGTGCAGCAGAAACAAAAGATACATCCGGCCCTCGTAAATTGCCATTTGGCAATCTAAATCCGGCACTTGACCCAGTAACATAACCGAGTTGGCGCGGTAGCACCCAGCTTTGCAGCAAAAATATCAATCGAGCGATAATAACTTCAGATATATAATCTGATAAACCCATAACTTGAATTTTCCCATCTACCAGTTCGAGTTTATAATCAAGTTGTTTTTCTTGTAAAATTAGCTGTAAATTTTCTAAGTCTTCGACAGTGAGATTCATCTTTATGCCTCCCCAGCATTTCGATTACATTGGCATCAGTAATTTCCTGTTATCTTCTGAAATAATATTGGCAATACCAAAAAACGAACTTACAAAATCACGTCTCGACCGGGCGATTTATCCGCACCCCCTCAAAAATTTCGTCAAATGGCTTATCTTCATCAGGCGATACTGCCACTAACTTAACAACAGGTTGACCGTCTTTTTCTATCACAACTTCTTCGCCACGAATTGCCGCTTCTATTAATTTAGGAAAATTTAGCCTCGCCTCACGATAGGCATTTTCTTCTCTTTCTAACTCTTCCATAGTTCTGATAAAATCGTCTCTACCTTCCCAACCACTTTCTATAAATTCCTTCATCTTTTGCAACTTTTCCTCATTACTCATTTGCGGAATCACCTCAATTTTGAGATTCACCTCTTGACCATCAGGAATATTAATTTCCTTTGAAAGCTCAATTATTTTTCCGCGTTTGATGCCTTTGATTTCGATCATGTTATTTCCTCTTCTAACCAATCTTCTAATTGCAAACCTGTAATTCATTTATTTTCTGTTGTTGCAATTGGCGATCCATCTGACGTTCTTTTTCCAAGACTTCGCCTATTTTAGCCCATTTTTCTCTATCTTCATCAGTAAGCTTTTCCAAAAAATCTTTCATTTTTTTTGATTTTTCTTCATTACTCATTTGCTGAATCATTTCTATCTCGACATCCACCTCTTGAGCGTCAGGAATATTAACGTCCTCTGACAGTTCGATCGTTCTCCCTCGTTTGATGCCTTTGATTTTCATCATTTATTTCCTCTCTCACATTCATTTATTTTTCGTCGTTACATTTGGCGATCGAGTATTAATCTTCACTCTGCCAGTTACCGAATAGTTGTTTCCTCCTACTCCTGAATTTGTGCGGCTTTTCGTCTGGCATTCCCTCTTTGCCGCGCCTCTTCAAAACTGCGATTATTCTCAGCTTCTAGCATGGTATTCAATTCATCCAAGTTAGCGATCGAAACATCCCATTGTTTGATAGTTTCGCGCATTCTAGCAACGGAACGCGCCCTAGTTTCTGGGTCAGGAATTCTGGGTTGATGAGTCATAGTAAATTCCAGTTACTCTTAATTTCCCGAACATTAGCAGCGGTGGCTGCTAATGCACTTGTCGCCTCATTAATAGAGCGGGCAAGTAATTCCAGCATATCACGACTTGCCACAGGTTGGGCGTCATAAATACGCCGCAAAGTTACGGAAAACCGCGAATAATATAAATCTGCACGTTCTCGAATACTTTGTAGTTCTTCTAACTCTGGAATTGTTTCGTCTGTCTCGCCGAACTGCTCTAGTAATGTAAATTCTACAGATCTTGCTTCGTCGATTTGCTCTAATAACTGCTGCTGTAAACTTAGAACAGTTTTCAGTGTTTCTGCTGGTAATTGTGCCATTTATACCTTCTGGTGGTGTAACAATTGGCATTATACCATTCAGTAAAAAAATAATTGCAGTTAAGGCTTTAGGATTTTCATTTTCATGTTATCCTCCCTGCTACTATCTAATAGCTTACACGATTAACCTAATACGGCGTTGCCTTAATAGCCATCGTCCTATTTTGCCAATCAAACTGAATTTCATCTACTACAAAAGACCTATTTTTTGACACCGCTAAAATCCCTTTCAACTCATCTTTATCAACTACAGGTGGCTTCAACTTCACTTCACCTTTACCTTGTTGCAAATGAAAATCATCTAGCTGAAGAGGTTTCCAAATTTGTTGAACCCCTGCGGCTGCAACACCGTCACCGCGAACAACCTGACGCCCATCAGTTTTGTAAACTACAGCATTCTTGCTGAATTCTATCTTCTCAACTTGACTGAGGGAATAAGGAGTAGTTTTCTCTCCTTGGATTAATAACTTTTGCGATTTGGTATCGATTTCCGCTACCTTACCATCTATTTTGTCACCGTTTTTGAGAGAAACTACGGCCAAATTAGGTAAAGCAACGGGTACTAATGCCTCATCCACCTTGGCTTGTGCTTGTGCAGCAGGTAAATTTCCCCTCCCTACATCATTACCGCTTGAGGCGCGGCTGCATCCTCCTAACTGCGGCGCTGTCGCTACAAGTGCCACAACTAATATATTTAAAAAAGCTTTCATAGCGTCGGCAATTTTTTTACTGAGCTACACTTATTTATTATATTTCATCTACCATTTGAGCGATTTTGTGTCCCCAACTCCCGAACCTACCAAGGAACCAAATATTTTAGGTAAAGTTGCCAGCATTGTTGGTTTATTGGGTGCTGCCCTTTTCTTTACTGGTTGGATTTATCGCTGGTCTTATTTCTACTTTTTTCAGTTGGAAATAACAACGCTAGATTTACCGCCCCAATCATTTCTAGTAGTTCCATTACAAGTATTTTTCGGAAGTTTCGCATCTGTGGATAGCTTCTGGCAATTAGGTAAAACAGTATTGGTTGCTATTGTCACGTTTATCTTGATTCAACTAACACTATGGTTGCTGCAATTTCTCAGCATTTTGATTGCCAAAATACTCAGATGGTTGCAATTTTTAATTGCTTTGGTGTTAGCAGGATTGATTTGGTTGACTATCAGGTTAATTGAATATTTTAACAAACAATTAGGCAAGTACCAAAAGAAGTCTAGTTCTAAACTTGTTTCTCCCACTCAAAAACCGAGGTTATTAAAAATTATTATTTGGTTACAATTACTAGCGGATTTTATCATTAATAAGCTGAGTGCGATTAAATTTAACCCGATTAATTTTCGTCAATCTTTTTTGGATGAAATTATCATAGTTATAGGAATTCTGATTGCCCTATTTTTGCTAGCGCGGGATCGAGGTACGATCGATGCGCGACGAGATGCTGGCCCAAATTCTACTTTACCTGTTGTCACTTTGGTAACGCCTGAAAACCGTTTACCATTAGGACGAAAACTGGAAAATGAGTTTATAAATCCTTCTTTGAAAGGCTATCGTATTATTGGCGATCGAGGTTTATTTAGAAATATACTAGGACAAGAACAAACAGATACTACTAATCCCAAAAAGCCGATCGTTTGGCGTTTACTCATGGAACGTGGCGGATGGATTTATCTATTTCCCGCTTTACCAGAAAATGCCAAAGCAGAGGATCGTCCTGTGATTATCGCGATTCAAGAAAGTACATTAGGCGAACAATTATTGATTCTTAGTCCCGATGTGTCGAAAAAGCGATAATCGCATCTAGATCCCCGACTTCTTCAAGAAGTCGGGGATCTAACCCTAAGCAGCAAATCACCACCATCTCTGAATTGAATAACTATCAAAAATACTATCGGCGCTCAAAATCGGTATATTCTCCACCATAGCTTGTGCAATTATTAGGCGATCGAACGGATCGCGATGATGTAAAGGTAGAGAAGCGATAATATCAATATGCGCCAAATTTATATTCAGCAATTCTATGCTGTTAGAGCTAAGTTGCTGCTCTATAAACTCCCTAAACGGTAAACCCAAATATAATTTACCAGTGTTTTGCTTAATTGCGATTTCCCAGATGCTAGCTATACTAAGCAGCTTTTGGTTATTTTCATCCTCAATTAGTGATTTGGCTGTAGCGCTGAGTTTCAAACTGTCGGTAACAAACCAAATCAACGTATGTCTATCTAAAAGTAATCTCATTGCAGATAGTCCTCAAAATCTGCGATCGGTTCGTCAAAATCATCTGATATTGTCACTAAACCTTTGGCACTCCCTGCTTTGGCAGGCCAACTTTTCTTGGCGGGAGATATCGGGCTTAATTTTAACACAGGTTTATCGTCTTTGGTAATGACAATTTCTTCACCTTCGAGCGCTGCTTCAATTAAAGCTAACAAATCTTTGGTAGCTTCATCTAAAGTTATTTGCTGCATAGCTGTTACCTCAGAAAAAATTTTTTTCATCATAACTCTATTATATAGCAAGCTGCTAATTACGTGGCAATAGCTCAAGTTCATTAGGTACGTTGTTGCGCTTTAGCGCTAAAGCGCAACTAAATACAATATTATTCTTCTACAATATCAAAATTAACTCCTTCATAAATATCGCTTAATGGGATTTGGAAATCTACGGAATCTAACGCTAAAACTCCATCAGCGGATTCGTAATAAGTTAACAGCCATTTTCCCTCTGCGGTTTTCACTAATTGTTCGATATGAAATTTGTATTGATCGATTAAAATATATTCGCGGAATTCGGGGAGCGATCGATAATAATCAAACTTATCTCCTTTATCGTAATTTCTAGTTGAATCCGATAAAACTTCTACAATTAGTGATGGATTCGTCACCGTAGTATTTCCACCACCCTCATAAACTGGTTCTCCCTGAATTATCATAATATCTGGATAAAAATATCTCCGATAACGCGACACCCACAAACGTACATCGCTAGCAAATACACGATATCCTCGACCTCTAAGAGCTAATTTTAAACGTGCGAATAGATTACCCAGAATTTCATTGTGATTAGTTGTTCCGCCTGTCATCGGTACTATTTCTCCATCGTGGTATTCACTTTTGTACTCAGCAGTTTCTTCTAGGGCCAAATATTCCTCGCGGCTGTAGTAGCGTTTCTCTGTTTGGGTTTGCATATTGTTCTCCTTATATTTACTAAAAATTGATTCCCATTGCTAATTATTCAAATTCAGGTGGCCACAATTCGGAAACAGGCAATTCCCACCGAGGAAATAATTCGGTAATAGTTAAAACATCGCTATTCGTTAATTCGTTTTCCTCTCCGCCACGACGAAGAATAATTACTTTTTGCTTATCTGGGTCGATTAGTATTCCCACTTGCGAGCCCAATTCTAAAAATGCTTTTATCTTTTCCTTTAGCGGGTTAACTCTATCGTTTTTCGATTTAATCTCTACCATTAAATCTGGCACTACTCTTGCAAAGTCACGCGGACTGTTTCTGAGCCTTTCCGCACGCACAAACGATACATCTGGTGCGCGTAAATCAGCATTTTCTGTGGGCAAGATGAAACCGCCGCTCGAATCATAAACACGCCCCAATCTGCGGGGCATTACCCACCCACCCAGAAAGATAATTAATCTTGCACCCACTTCACTGGAAGTTACATCAGATGGCCCCATAACAATAATTCTCCCGTCTACCAGTTCCAATTGGTAGTCTAAATGTGCTTCTTGTAGTTCTGTTTGCAGCCTTTCCAAGTCTTTAACGGTCAAATTCATAAAAGCTTCCTCAATTACAAGTTGCTTTAAATTACGATTATATCATAAATTCCTGTTTTTAATTCGCATTTCCGCGCCAGAAATAACGCAACCACCACTGGCCTTTAGAACGAATAAAACTGACTCGATAATCCCTCGGTTCGTAATAAACAAATCGATTTTGCACCCATCCTTTTTGGCCGTTTTTTAATACGACTGGCGTCCAGCCATCTGGAGAGTTTATCGCTTGTTGCAAGCGTTGGGGCAAGTTATCAAAAGTTTCTTTATCAAATTGGATGATATCTCTAGAAAGTTCATCTACTACAGGAGAACCGGAACCTGGTTCTGACCTAACATTGACATTTTGACCTAAAATTGCTACTTGTTGTTGCCAACCAAATTTATAAATTTGTTTGCCGAAGGTGATTGGACAAAACCATATATCGGAACCGAGTTCTTGTTCGGGTTCTGTTGTGTCGGGGTCTATAGTACAGCCGGCAGCAATTGCCTTTTCCATGTACTGCCAAAAAGGTGATTGTCTGTTATCAATATTATAAGTATTGAGATCGATCGCACCACCAAAACCCCACTGAGTTTTGGCATTGACAATAGTGCGAATAAATTTAGCATCGCGTCGCTTTACTGCATCCAAAAGACGCAACCGGAATTGGGAAAACTCGCTTGCTTTTGGTGGCGGCGATGAATTTTGTTGCGTGGGTGCGGTTTCTGCAAGATCGGGGATTGGATCTGGTGTAGAATTATCTGTAGATTCAGGAAATATCTCACTTATGGTAGGTGCAGTTTGTCTGTTGTTGAGGTAAGAAATGGCTGCCAAAGTCGAGCCGGTTATTGCGCCTATGGCTATCAATATAATTATCAAAAATTGTTGAGATTTCATGGCTGTGTCTCTGGGAGTTAAATTGATAGGGATTGTGACTGGGGCTAGAAACCGGTTTTCTGGCAACTTTTGCTTGAGAAACCCGATTTATTAGGTCTTGTTGAGAATGGTGCAAGATGTTAGTTAACAGCAAATCACATTTTGGTGCGTTACGCTGATAGCTAACGCACCCTACTGTATTTCAGCAGTTATCAAAAATGTTATAAACCCGCTTTCTCTGGGAAAACGGGTTTTGGGGGGGTAGTATGCAATATTAGGCAATAATATCTAGAATGGTTCGTTACCGGGCTTCCATTTAATATTGCAGCCAATGCTGGGTTTTTGGTCTTGGGTAATCGGTTTATCCGATAATACCGCATTTAGGGCGCTTCGCAAATCCTTCCCCGTTACCGGAATGCCGTTACTTGGGCGACTGTCATCCAACTGACCTCGATAAACTAACTTGCGATCGCGATCGAACAAAAAAAAGTCTGGTGTGCAAGCAGCCGTGTATGCCTTGGCAGTTTCCTGGCTCTCATCGTAGCAGAAGGGAAACGTAAATCCCAACTCAACAGCCATTTGCTTGAGTTTATCCGGTGCATCGTTTGGATAATTGGCGACATCGTTAGCACTGATCGCAACTATCCCGATGCTTTCTGCTTGGTAATCTTTTCCCAGTTGCGCCAATTCTGTCTTAATATGCTTGACAAACGGACAATGCTGGCAGATAAACATTACTAGCAGAGCTTTTCGATCGGCAAAAGTAGCAAGCGATATCGTTTCACCAGATACTACATCTGGTAGATGAAAATCGGGTGCTTTAGTACCCAATGCCAACATGGTGGAAGCGGTTAACGCCATTGCAGAAACTCTTCTATTCGAGTAATTTTCTATCAAGATATCAGATTAGCTGAGCTTTTTATGCTAATATTTTGGGTAGTTAATTCAACAAAGAATTCGCGCACAAAATACCGGAGGCGGCGACGGCGGGAACGCCAATTCCGGGCATGGTGCTGTCGCCAACGCGGTACAATCCTCGAATAGGGGTTTGTGGGCCTGGAAATGTGCCTTTTCTGGCGGCAATTCCTGGGCCATAAGTTCCTTGATATCGACGTAGGTAATAGGCGTGAGTTAAGGGTGTACCGATGAGTTCCAGCACAATGCGATCGCGAATATCGGGAATTACTTTTTCTAAGGCGCGAAATAAAGGTTGCGATCGCTCTTTTTTCTTCTCTTCATATCGATCGTCTCGCTGCCAATTTTCGTAAGGTTCTAAAGTATAAGCATGAACCACATGATGTCCGGGTGGCGCGAGATTTGCATCCCAAACAGACGGAATGGAAATCATGCAAGTATTACCCGGTTCGCTAATATCTAAATTAGCATCATGCACGACTACGTGATGTCCGGTGAGATTTTCCAAATTTTCTGCACGAATACCCAAATGCAAGTGCATAAAACTATCAACAGCAGGTGTAGCGAGAGACTTTTGGCGATACGATGTTGGCAAATCTTCTGGTTTCAGCAGTTTGGTGTAAGTATCCCAGATAGTCGCATTGGAAATAACGATCGCTGCTTTGATAATTTCCCCATTCTGCAAGCGAACACCGACAACTTTGCCTGATTCTAATAAGATTTGTTCGACATGACCATTCAATCTTAACTTTCCGCCCCAGCGTTCCAAACCCCTCACCAAAGCATCAACAATTGCACCACTTCCTCCCACCGGATAATCTACTCCGATATTACTGCGTTCGCCTAGCATAAAAGCTACTTCCGGCGCAATAGTTCCCTCTGCTTTCAAACCGGATAACAGAAAACATTCTAAATCGATTAATCGTCGCACCCAAGGATCTTTTACCTCTTTATCCATTACTTCGCCGACAGAAGCTTGTACTATTCCGATTTGAGGTAATAATTTTAATAGTGATGGCAGATATCTTGTCAGCAACACAGGAATTATTTGCAAATCTGCGCGTAAAGCTATAGTGGGGATTCCTTTTAATGCTTCGTACAATTGCAGCAAAGGTTTTTCAAAGCGTTGCAGTTCGATCGCACCTTGCGGAGTAATTTTTGCTACTTCTTTTCGGTAACGTTCCCCATTGCTATAAACGGGAAAAGTACCTTCGGGAAAATGATAGTGTCCCATCGGATCGTAACTCACAGTTTCGAGAGATTCTCCCAAAACTTCCAGAACTTGACGCAACGGATTGAGACTTTTGGGATGATTTAAGCCACAATAAAATGAAGGGCCAGAATCAAAATGAAATCCCCGCCGCGAGAAACTGTGCGCTGCACCACCGGCAATAGCGTGACTTTCGCAGACTAACACTTTTTTGCCGTAACGTGCGAGTAGTCCAGCAGTTGTTAAACCGCCGATACCGCTACCGATAACAATAACATCGAGATTTTGCATATTTGAAAAAAGCGATCGCGAGAACAATAGACCTCTCCAAAAATTATTGTGGGGTAGGCATCTTGCCTGCCCTTTGAGATTCTTTTGGAGAACAATAGACCTCTCCAAAAATTATTGTGGGGTAGGCATCTTGCCTGCCCTTTGAGATTCTTTTGGAGGAGATGTCTAATTATTTTGTACCATGAGAGATAGAATCTCCGGATTTCGTGACCTGGTTCAACCAGGTCACGAGAATAGAGAAGCTCCGCCTTTTGGTGGTAGATTTGAATTTAGCTGCCAAATCTAGCCAGCAATTCCTCGCGAGATAATTGCAGCAACAGCACAGTAAACTCCTGCGGTCTTAACTCCAACAAACGCTCAATAATTCCCGAAAGTTGCTCATCTAAAGCACCAAATCGGACTCGCAACAAATTTTCGATCGTAGCGCGACGTTCCTCCATCAAACCTTGCTGCAAACCCTGCTGCAAACCTTGCTGCAAACCCTGCTGCAAACCTTGCAAAACGCCTTTGGCGATCGCTTCGTCCCGCAATTGCAAAATTATTGGTGATAATTCCATAACTAACTCCCGATCTTCTGTATCTATATTTTGGCTTGCTTGTAAGGTTGCCTGCAAATTAGACAACAACAAAAGAGTGTTTGCACGTAACGGATGATTTGGTGGAAGTGCGCCTATTTCGTTAATAGCCTGTTTTTGCACTGTTCCTTTACCCAGAAGTCTCAGCCATAGCGTTTCTGGAGTGCGAGGTAACTGGTGAATTACGACGATCGCAGTTTTTTGATACTCCCCCAAAAAGTATACACCACTTGGCCAGTTATCTGGATCGGGGTCGGCTTTAAACCCATTTAAAATGTTTGCTGAAACAGTGGGAGAAATAATCCACAACCCTGGTAAATCTGCCTCGTCGATCTGAATTTTTTCCCTTTGACGCTGACGCAGTAAACTAGCGTGCTTATCAAATAGTTTACCCATACAACTGCGAATTTGTATGGGCGATACGGCATTGCGGAAAGGCTCAATAATACATGGGGTATGGGCAAATCTTCCTAGTAAACCCAGCACTCCTGCATCTCCCCTTCGTTCGGATGGGTAAGGTGTGAACACCACATCAATTTCTCGCACTTCGCTGGCGAGTTCTTGGCTAACTTTCACGTCACCCAGAGGGGTTAACAATTCTTGGAAATAGTCCTTGGCAAATCGATCGTAAATAAATCGCGTCATTTTAATTCAAACATAGTCATATTAAATTATAAGATGCGATCGATCGACCCTATCCATGCTTAATAATATTTACAGTTAAAATCACTTATAGCGGTTAGTTTAATTTCTTTATTTCGCTTCTCCAATCAAAGTAAACGCTGCCCAATCTCTCGGATTTGGATTTTGTTTCATAGTCGTCAGCATCGCTTGTCGCAATGCTTGGGCTTTATCAATATTTTTTGACAAATTTTGATAAAATTCTGTCATTAGAAACGCAGTGGGACTATCGGGTACTGACCACAGAGAAACGATGACGCTGGATACGCCTGCGCCAATGAACGCACGGGAAAGTCCGATGACACCATCGCCGCTAATTCTCCCCCTTCCCGTATCGCAGGCGCTTAAAATTGCGAGTTCGGCATTTAATTTCAGGTTGATGATTTCTCGTACAGTTAATAAACCATCGTCTTTTCCAGAAGGAGCTAAAGCCAGGGAACTTTGGAAACCGTACATATCATCAAGTAACCCGTGAGTTGCCAAATGAATAATCCTAGCGTTAGGCATTTGTTGCACAATATTGCTTTTGGTTGCTTGGTTTCCGGTAATAGCTTGAGTGGATAAAAGAGTGGCGATCGCATTTGCTTCTTTTTCCGATCCAGGTAAACTCGGTAACTGTTCCGGCGGTGCGTTAACTTTGGGACGAATGCTCGGCATTGTGGGATTTCCCACGACAAGCGATCGCTTATTTGTAGAAGTTTGCAACCTTTGTTTGGCTTGGCGAGTTAAATCCAAAACTTGAATCGAAGGAGCCGTAATAATTGTATGTTTTTCTATTAGATATTTCCCCGCGCTGTCTTGCAAAGCTGCAAAAGGCACCATAAACAAAGCGTCTTGAGCAATGAACGTAACGCGCTGATTTGGATCGGTTGGTAATAAATCGGCAATTGGGGAGATTAATATTTTATACAATTGTTGCAATCCCGAATAATTGGGTGTACTATCAACCCTAGCAGCGATCGCAATACCGCGACCCCCTACCCCAAAAGATTGGCGCGTGTCCCGGATAATTTGTTCGAGAGATTTTTTATCCTGTCCCCGCACAGCTTTCAAATCCACTCGCCGAAACGCAACTTCACCTGTTGGTTCGATCACCCAAATTAACAGGGCTGTTTCATAGCTAAACTCTTGATTGAGTACCAATTGAGAGAGCGAGTTGTTGTCATTATAAACAACAGTATATTCCACCAAAGTTGAATTTTGCTCTTTGGCAATCTGTTTAATTCGAGCCAGGTTGGGTGGGTCAATCTTCGGTTGGGATTGCGCGTCTACAGCTAAACGAGTTGCTAATAAATGTACAAACGCCCTAGCTCGACTTTTTTCTGCTAGTTCCAGTGCCGTATCAATTTTATTTTGAGCAACTAAAACTTGTTGTAAAGTGCGATATGTATAGGTTAGCCAATTATATAAATTCAGGTTTTGGTCATCGCGAGTTTGGCTGGTCGGCAGGTTATAACTTTCGATTTTTTGGCGGACTTTTTCAGATATTGTTAGCGCCTCTAACAAAGAATTTTCTGCTTCTGCTAGCTGTCCGACGCGAAACAGGGTTTCTCCTAAGTTGGCTAAAGCGTACATTTGAGAAACTTCAATTTTATCTGCTTGAGCAATTGCCAAGGTTTGCCTTTGCAATTCTAATGCTTTGGTATAATCTCCCTTCAGGAAGTAAACACGCCCCAAGTCGCCCAAAACCATACCTTCGTAAATGCGATTATTTGTTTGCTGGGCGAGCGATCGCACTTGTTCCAAAAGTGCGATCGCTCGCTCAGCATTATTCATCGACCCATACACAAAGGCTAACTGCCTCAGCGTTATCATCTCGTTGAATGGATTGGCAATTGCTTTGGCAAATTGCAAAGCTTGTTCGTAGCTCTCGATGGCTTTTTGGTCGTTATTTAATTGATATTGGTAAATGATGCCTATACTGAAAAGACCATTGTATTCGCTATTTTTATCTCCCAGTTCCCGCACAACAGCTAAATACTGCTGCCATAGCTCCACAGCTTTTTGTGGTTCCGAAATTCCCCCATAAAGAATCGCTAAATTCATTAGCGTAGATGCTTCTTTGTCGCGCTTATTAAGCTGACGCACCATAGCTAAATGCTTCTCGTAAGTTTCAATTTTTTTTTGAATGTTGCCAGTGAAAGCGTAAGCGGTAGCTAAATTATCTAAAATAATTTCCTCGGTTTCGCGATCGCCCTTCTGCTGTGCAATTTCCAACTGATGTTCTAAAAACTTAATTCCGTTGTCGTCTCCCAATTTGCTGTAAGCTGTAGCTAAATTTCTGACAATCTGTGACAGGGTAGGGTCTTTGATTTCCCGTGCGATCGTCCAAGCTTCTTGCAGCAGTGCGATCGCTTTCTGGTGTTGTTCAAAATAAATAAAAGCATACCCAGCATTATTCAAAATGCGTACTTCATCCTGTCGATTTCCCTCTTTTCTTGCCTTAGCTAATTGTTCCTCATACGTATTAATAACTTGTTGATAAGCTGCACGCAGAGCATTTGCATCTTGCGCCAGCACATATGAATTCCAAATTATTTTACTTGGACTAAATTTGAGCGTAGCTAAGGGGGTAAGCGTGATGAGGATAGTCAAGAAAGCACAGGTGCCAATTTTTTGCGATCGCATTTTCGTCATATGGGTGGATGGTTTCCCCTTCTGGACAGGGGAGTTCGGTAATTAAGAAATCTTGTTCTCTGTTTTAACCTGAAAAGCCCTTTAAGATCGAGATGAAGAAATATTTCGAGCTTGGGCCATGAAACGCATCGTCTTGATTGCTGGGTTTGAATCCTTCAACGCCGACTTGTACCGCAAAGCCGCCGATTTGGCTGTCAAACGCTGTCCGGAGTTGGATATCAGCGTGTTTAGCGACATTGCACTACGCACCGAACCCGACAACGTAGCAGCCGCACTCCAAGGCGCAGATGTCTTCTTTGGCAGTTTGCTATTCGACTACGACCAAGTTTTGTGGTTGCGAGAAAGAATTCAAAACATCCCCATTCGCCTCGTATTCGAGTCAGCCTTAGAGTTGATGAGTCTGACTCAAATTGGTGCATTCAAAATTGGCGACAAACCCAAAGGAATGCCCAAACCAGTTAAATTCATTCTCGATAAATTCAGCAACGGACGAGAAGAAGACAAACTCGCCGGATACATCAGCTTTTTGAAAGTAGGCCCCAAATTATTAAAATACGTGCCAGTGCAAAAAGTACAAGATTTGCGTAACTGGCTGATTATTTACGGTTATTGGAATGCTGGCGGTACAGATAACGTCGCCTCAATGTTCTGGACGCTAGCTGAAAAATATTTAGGTTTAAAAGTAGGAGAAATTCCACCTCCAGTCGAAACCCCAAACATGGGATTATTGCATCCCGATTATCAAGGATATTTTGAATCACCACGTCAGTATTTAGAATGGTATCAAAATATTAGGGGCGGGCAAGATGCCCACCCCACAAGAGATCGTGCTTTTCTTGTGGGGCAGGCGTCTCGCCTGCCATTGTCAAAGGAAGGGCAAAATACCCATCCCACAACAGATCGTACCCACCCCACAAAACCAATTGTTGGCATTCTTCTTTATCGCAAGCACGTTATTACCAAACAACCTTACATTCCCCAATTAATTCGCCACTTTGAACAAGCAGGATTAATTCCCTTACCCATCTTTATTAACGGCGTTGAAGGTCACGTTGCCGTGCGAGATTGGATGACAACCGCATACGAAACCGCCCAAAGAAAACAAGGTAAAATTGAAACTCCATCATTATCCAGCGAAGCAGTCGAAGTCGATGCGATCGTCTCTACAATCGGCTTTCCCCTAGTAGGTGGGCCAGCGGGTTCGATGGAAGCGGGGCGACAAGTTGAGGTTGCCAAACGCATCCTCACTGCCAAGAATGTACCTTATATTGTATCTGCACCTTTGTTAATTCAAGACATACATTCATGGACTCGCCAAGGCGTTGGGGGGTTGCAAAGTGTCGTGTTGTATGCTTTGCCAGAATTAGATGGTGCGATCGATCCCGTTCCTCTTGGCGGTTTAGTAGGAGAAGATATCTATATAATTCCCGAACGAGTAAAACGTCTCACTGGTAGGTTGAAAAAGTGGATATCCTTGCGACAAACACCACCATCCGAACGCAAAATCGCCATTATTTTGTATGGTTTTCCACCCGGATATGGCGCTACAGGTACAGCAGCATTGTTAAACGTACCGAAAAGTTTAATCAAATTCCTCCAAGCATTAAAAGCAGAAGGTTATACAATCGGAGATTTACCAGAAGATGGTGAAGAATTAATCCGCTGGGTGAAAGTAGCTGATGAATCTCTCCCTCTTGCTGAAGGAGTATCTACCGTCAATGTCCGTACCCTCGAAAAATGGTTGGGATACCTATTAACAAATCGCATTGAAAAACAATGGAAATCTCTGACTGGTACAGGTATTAAAACCTATGATGATGAATTGCAAATAGGTGGCATACAACTAGGAAATATTTGGATCGGCGTGCAACCACCCTTGGGAATATCCGGCGACCCCATGCGGTTAATGTTCGAGAAAGATTTAACTCCTCACCCTCAATATGCCGCCTTCTACAAATGGCTACAAAACGAATTTCAAGCAGATGCGATCGTTCACTTTGGAATGCACGGCACCGTTGAATGGTTGCCGGGAGCGCCGCTAGGAAATACAGGCTATTCCTGGTCGGATATTCTTCTAGGAGATATGCCACATCTATATATATATGCGGCAAATAATCCCTCAGAATCCATGTTAGCAAAACGTCGCGGTTACGGCGTGCTGATTTCCCACAACGTACCGCCTTACGGTCGTGCTGGGTTGTACAAAGAGTTGGTATCCCTGCGCGATTTAATCTCAGAATATCGAGAAGACCCACAAAAAAATTACGTCCTCAAAGAAGCCATCTGCAAAAAGATAGTAGACACAGGTTTAGATGCAGATTGCCCGTTTGAAGATGCCAAACGCTTAGGTATTCCCTTCACTCCTGAGAACCTGCGGATGTTTAGCGCCGATGTCTTTAATCCGTATTTAGTGAAACTGTACGAATATCTGCAAGTTCTGGAAAATCGCCTCTTTTCATCAGGTTTGCACGTTTTGGGAGAACCACCAAACGAAGAGGAAATGGCATCTTATTTGAATGCCTATTTTGGCGAAAACCCAGAAACCCGGTTTCTTGGAGAAACCGGGTTTCTAGACACTCCGAACCAAGCTGCTGCCCAAATTCGCGATTTATTGATGCAAACTACCGACGAATTAACCAACCTATTGCGCGGATTGAATGGCGAATATATTCCCCCTGCACCTGGCGGCGATTTATTGCGAGATGGTGCAGGTGTTTTACCTACAGGTCGCAATATTCATGCTTTAGACCCCTATCGGATGCCATCACCAGCAGCTTACGAAAGAGGTCGAGAAATTGCCAATAAAATTATCGCGCAACACCTGAAAGAAAAGAGCCAATATCCCGAAACAGTTGCTGTGATGTTGTGGGGTTTGGATGCCATCAAAACTAAAGGTGAATCTCTCGGTATTCTCTTAGAATTAGTAGGTGCGGAACCTGTAAAAGAAGGCACAGGGCGAATAGTCCGCTACGAATTAAAATCACTAGCAGAAATCGGGCATCCGCGCATTGATGTTTTGGCAAATCTTTCCGGCATTTTCCGCGATAGCTTTGTCAACATTATCGAATTGTTAGATGATTTATTCCAACGTGCAGCTGACGCCGACGAACCCGAAGACCGAAACTTTATCCGCAAACACGCTTTAGCACTGAAAAAACAAGGTGTAGAAAATGCAACTGCACGCTTATTTTCTAATCCTGCTGGCGATTTTGGTTCGCTGGTGAATGACCAAGTTGTCGCGTCTAACTGGGAAACAGGCGATGAGTTAGCGAATACTTGGCAAGGGCGAAATGCGTTCAGTTACGGCAGAAAAGATAAGGGTGAAGCGCGAAAAGAAATCCTGAATCAATTGTTGCAAACTACTGAAACAGTTGTCCAACAAATCGATTCGGTTGAGTATGGTTTAACCGACATTCAGGAATATTACGCCAATACAGGAGGATTGAAAAAGGCAGCAGAGAAACAACGCGGTAAAAAGGTTAATGCCAGTTTTGTAGAAAGTTTCTCCAAAGATACCACGCCTCGCAACTTAGAAGATTTGCTGCGAATGGAATATCGCACCAAATTGCTAAATCCGAAATGGGCTGATGCAATGGCGAATCAAGGTAGCGGCGGCGCTTATGAAATTTCCCAACGAATGACCGCGTTAATTGGTTGGGGTGGTACTGCCGATTTTACCGATAATTGGGTTTACGACCAAGCTGCCGATACTTATGCTTTAGATGAGGAAATGGCGAAGAAATTGCGCGATGCAAATCCCGAAGCTTTCCGCAATATTGTTGGTAGAATGTTAGAAGCAAATGGGCGCGGTTTCTGGCAACCGAGTGATGATAAGTTGCAGAAGCTGCGCGATTTGTATGATTTGACGGATGAAGAGATTGAGGGTGTAACTGTTTGATTAGGAGGTAAATTAAAATGTCTACAGAAAAAGTAACAAAAGTTAAAAATGCTTTGGGGAAAGTAATACATATAACTACAAAGGAAATGTTTCGTAGTTTGTTTTTTCCTGGGTATATTATTTACGAAGTTTTACTTGATTCCCAAAAGCCAGAAAATATAGACTCTCGTCTTGCTCGTTTAGAACAAATTAAACAAGACTTGAAGGAGGCAATATCAGCAGTTGATAGTTTACAAAGTGAGGCGCAACAAAGAAAAGGAGAGGTGGAAAAATTACGTGCTGCAATTAAAAAATTAGAAGAAGATAAGAATAATGTCGAAAACATTTTACAAGTTTCCGAAGAATCATTTGCCCGTCTTCTTAGTCGCGCTAATTCAAAGGGGCGTATTCGGGGATGGATTGACGGTCTTATTGTAGGCTTTGTTTCTGGCGTGATTTCTAGTTTAGTAGCTGGGTATATTGGTAACGTTTTGAATCCACCTACAAAAACACCAAGCGCACCAATACTAGATAACCAAACCTCACCATCAGCGCCACCTAAAACAAATTCAAAGACACCTGTCAACCAAAAATAATCTTATCCATCCAAAAATGCCTGAAGACTGAAAATATAATGCCTGCCCAGATACATGGCAGGTCTTTTTTTCATTTTTTGTAATACATCGTAAAAATTATCCATATCCAACTCCCAACAAGTTAACGCTAAAACATCTTTTCTGTTACCTGAAATTCTCTACCAGTTTACAGCAAGCCTCACATCCAAGGACGATTTGTGCGATCGCCTGTTCATTCACATATTTTGAAGTAATGCGATCGCCCTCATCCACCAAATCACAAAACCAACCTATCCGCTTACAAAACATCTAACAATGGAAAACACATTTACTGCGGTATTTGAAAAAGTAGGCGACTGGTATATTGGTTACGTTGAAGAATTACCCGGTGCCAATGTACAGGAAAAAACCCTGGAAGAAGCCAGAGAAAGTTTGCGGGAAGCAATAGAATTAATCTTAATATCTAATCGCGAATTTGCCGAACAATAAATTTATGGTAAATCTGTAATCCGAGAGCAGGTTAATGACTGGGATAAACGAGCGATCGCTACCTCCTACCAACACAACTCGCGCATCCTAGCAACTGACTGCACAAGTCCCTGATTTACAAGCGTTGCCAAATATTCATCAGGCGTTTTTGGTGGATTTTTGAGCCTGTTTCTTTGCCTTTCTGCTGCTTGGCAAACTGCTTTATAATTAAGGCTCAGCAAATCTAGGATAAAATCATCAGGATGCTTTGCCTGAATGTTGTATGGTGCAATAGCCTCATTGGGAAAGTCTCTGAGATTGAAAGTGATGATGTATTTTGCTTGCGATCGAATTGCTGCCGCTAGAACATGGCGATCGTCTAGATCTGGTAGTTGCAAATAAGGAATTAATTCCTCATAACCAGTTACCAGACAATCTTTTACATTTGCATTCATTAAATTTTTGGTTCTGGTCAGCTGTTCTATTGTCAGTTCCGAACGGTTTTGAAGTACATTTCGCACCCATTCCGAGTGAATCTCCTCTGTCCAACGCACCCCAAATAAGTCGGTGAGTGCAAGCTCTACTAAAAGATCGCGTAGCGGTGCTGAATATAGGACATTTGCATCATAGAGAACCGTAAAATTTGTCATAATTCAATCGTACAAACCCAGCGCTTGCGATTGGGCAACTAACTCATCCATACCTTTCATTTGTTCTGCACGCATTCGCTTTTTATACTCAATTACATCTTGATAGCGCATCTTGCGACTATTCCCCACTATCTTGTATGGAATTTTGCCAGCATCCTGTAAATCCCATATATACTTATCTGATACATTTAGGAGAGCGGCTGCTTGATATATTTCTAGCTCTTTTGTGTACGGCGTAATCTTTACTGGCTTTCCTTCCGCTGTATGCACCAAAATCTCCAGCAGTAGCTGCATGGCAAGCGCGGGTATTTCCACTGTTTTACCTGTTTCATCTTCCATCAGTTTAATAGTGCAGGAAGATTCTTGATTTTCTAAGTATGATGCCAAAACGTGGCTACTAGCTTCCGCCT
Source organism: Aerosakkonema funiforme FACHB-1375 (assembly GCF_014696265.1). Taxonomy (GTDB): domain Bacteria; phylum Cyanobacteriota; class Cyanobacteriia; order Cyanobacteriales; family Aerosakkonemataceae; genus Aerosakkonema; species Aerosakkonema funiforme_A. The sequence continues at coordinate 136,515 of NZ_JACJPW010000003.1, forward strand.
GATTTGCGTCTGATTCGCTTGGGAAAATCGGATCGCCGAGTCGATATCTGGGAAGTTTCATATTGATTTTATGCTTGTTTTACTGAGAATAATTACTATTTTAGCATTCGCATCATATACAAACTTAAAATTTGTCATGATTCAATCGGACAAACCCAAAAATCCCTTTGTCAACAGTATACTGTAAAATATAAAACCATACCTACAACAAAACTATGGAGGTAAAGCCTATGACGATTTTATTTCCAGCCGAACCCGTACCCTTGGAAGTCCACCCTGATGGGGTGGTGCGAATGGTGGGAACGCGGGTTACACTAGATACAATTGTTGCTGCTTTCAATCAAGGGGCGACTGCGGAGGAGATTGTGTTTCAGTACCCATCTTTGCAACTAGCTGATGTGTATGCTACGATCTGTTTCTTTTTGCGCCATCGTCCTTATGTGGAATTATATTTGCAGGAACGGCAACAAGAGGCTACGGAAATTCGTAAATTAAATGAGGCTAAATCTGAGCCTCAAGGGGTGCGCGATCGCTTACTAGCACGCCAGACACAATAACTAATTATGTTGCGATTTTTGGCCGATCAAAACTTCAATAACAATATCATAAGAGGCTTACAGCGTCGGCAGCCAGAATTAGATATTGTTTGTTATCAAGATGTTGGTGTTTTTGGGACAGATGACTCTATTGTGTTAGAATTTGCGGCGAAAGATGGGAGAGTTTTGCTTACCCATGACGTAGCTAAAATTACACAATATGTTTATCAACGACTTGAGGCAGGATTATCTGTACCGGGAGTGTTTCAAGTAGGCTTTGATGTTCCCATCATTCGCGCTATTGAAGATATTTTGTTATTGGCAGAGTACAGCCTTGATGGCGAATGGGAGGGGCAAGTGCGTTATTTACCTTTGTGAAATATTCCCATAGCTAGGGGTAAATTTATTGGTGATGAGCAGGCAGTTAAATTTTTAGTCGATCGCCCATCACCAATTACCTCTTCATCTTATCTAAACCTTTGCTGAAAAGTGGCGATCGGAATAGCCCAGCTTAATGCTTCCATTTGCTTGAACAGTGCTTGAGATGGTGCGCTTCCATCAGCAAATCTGTAAGCTTGAATGCCTTGTGGGGGAAATTTCAATCGCCCGTTAATTCCCACCAACTCACCTTTATTATTCAATACAGGCCCGCCACTCATACCATCTTCTATTTCGTTAGTGTAACCTAGTTGGTAGCCTCTGGGGAGCGATCGCTCTGCAACCATCTCCACATATCCCTTCGTCAAACGAAACGCTCTCAAACCCCAATCGCGGGTATTTTCGATCGCATCTCGGTTCAGAAAGCGCCAATTCGGAAATCCAGAAGCGTATACCTCATCGCCAATTGCTAGGGAATTGGAATTTCCCATCATCGCAACTTGATAAGATCGATCGCTAGTAAATTGTACTATGGCTAGATCGTTATCTCCAAATCGGGTAGAGCGCTGCAACCGACCAGAATAGCTGCGCCCATCTGAGGTTAGAATTGTATAGCGATCGCCTCTTTCCACCACATGAGCGCAAGTCAAAACTGTGTAGGTTTGCCCCTGTCGATCGATGATTACACCAGAACCGCCACCGTCATTCTCTAAAATCCGCACCGTTACTTCTCTTGCTATTTCTGCTACGGAAATGTTATTGCGCGAGCGGCTTTGAGCAACTTCTAAAGATAATTTGTTTGCCCGATCCAAACTGTTATTAACATTAGGTAAAGCTGCCACCGCTGATACCATGACTAGCCCATTTAATGAAGCGATCGCTGTCAAACAAGTCCCCAAAGCAATTAACGATAGATCCACAATCAATTCTTCCCCTGAACAGATTTCTCTAGATATCTATTAACTAGCCAACCCAGGGAGGTTAAATACTCCCCAGGTTGGCTAGTGGAAATCGACAATCCACTCAATTTCAGTTAAATACCGTTATTCCTACCCCCAGAATTAGTTCCAGAATTATTTCCTGTTCGGGGGCGAGTAGTAGAGCCACCGCTGTTTCGAGAGCGAAATGCTTCGTTAACAACTCTTTCCAAACTGAAAGTTCTTCGCTGTACCGTCGAACTATTGTTAGGTCTAAGCGAGTAAACTGGACGACCAGAACCAGTTGTACCAAACTCCAGCAAATTAGCTAGAACTTCATCTGGATTTTGGGCGCTCCGACGATCGAGGGTGAACAGCAAATTGTCGGAATTACAATTAGACGAGCCACCGTTAATGTAACAAACAACCGGTAGATTATTCAGCGTTCCAGTAGTCAGGTATAGATTGCTCAGACGACCTCCATTGTCGGCAACTGCTCTGCTCAATCGATCGGAAACAATGCGGCAGCGTTGCTGAGGAGTATAATCAGGCCCAAATTCGGTAGTTCGCCAAACTACGATCGGTGATGTGGTGCGATCGCCTCTTTCCGCGATAGTGGCAAAGTTTCGATTTTCGCGAACGCAACGAAATATTGTGCTTAATTCTTCCGCTTCTTGAGCTTGCGCTTGGGGTGTACTCGCTACGACACCAGAAACAGCGCCAGAAACAGCGATTGTCGATACTAAAAATTGAGCCAGGAATTTCTGGGATTTCATAACAAACTCTTCCGATTATGCTTACTTTTAAGGTACGATCTTGCTAAGGCTTCGTACCTCATCCAGTTGAGTGATCTGACAGGGTTATTCTGGATATTGTTCCTCAATGTATTTGTTGACGATATCGGTTCTTTAGTTGCAAATATCGCTGTATGGATGACAAAACAGCTCGTAATTTTTTAATTGCTCAGGGAACAGCTTTGCTAACTCAGCGGAATCCCGATGACTTGCTTGTACGTCTGCGATCGGGCAAATCTCCAGTACCCGGTCAGCTGACATCTATATTATTAGCGCTGAAAATTGCCTTCGACGCCCTCAAGGAGGAAACCCACCTCGATCGCGAGCTCGTCTATGCAATACACCAGCTGTGCTTTGAGAGTCGCCAGCTATACGACGCCGGACTTAGATCTGGGGTTGAATGGCCACCGATGTTGAATGAAGATTTGAACCGGATCGCGATCGCAGTTAGGAGTATTTTCGCCGGCACTTGGCAGTAGTTAATGGGGGAGTGGGGGAGTCAAAAGTCAAAAGTCAAAAGTCAAAAGTCAAAATTTCTCCCTCTCCCTCTCCCTCTCCCTCTCCCTCTTCCCTCTTCCCCTAACCCCTAACCCCTAACCCCTAACCCCTAACCCCTAACTTCTTCATC